>JANSXJ010000415.1 GCA_024743015.1 Hyphomonas sp.
AATACCGGTCCGTCTTGTTAAGCTCCACGGAGTGATGAAGGGACCGCGTCATGTCTGAAACACCGACTGCAACACCTGCGCCTGAGAAATCAGCGGATACCCATCCGCACGGGCATGTACAGGATGCGCTCAACCAGCTTTCCACGCTCAAGATCTACACCCATTCACCGATCCTCTACTGGTGGCCAATTTGGGTGCTGGGATTCGTGTTCGGGTTCGTGTCGATGTTTGTTGGCGGCGAGGGCACGGAAGCGGCAGCGCGGGTTCAAGGGCAGACGTTCGTCTTTGTCCTCGTCTTCGTTATCTTTTCCACCACGGTGAAGCTGCGCGGGGCTAACTCGGTTATTCTCGGATTGATATTGCTGATTGGCGCCATTCTTCTGGCGACCGCCAATCTTTCGGGGCCAATCGCCGCGTTCATCGGTGGATTGGATATCCGAATGAGCCCGGCTTTCTATTGGTTTGTCGGGGCGTCAGTGTTCATAATGTGGGCGGTCATGATCTTTGGCTTTGACAAGGTCAAGTTCTACGAGATCGCGCCTGGACAAGTGCGGGAGCGCGTATTCTGGGGCAGCGGTGATCGCGCGGAAAGCGGGGCCAATGCACGGTGCAAATATCTGAAAGACGACTTTCTGCGTCACCGTATCCTGGGTCTGATCGTAACTGGCGACATTGAAATCACGCTCGGGGATGGTGAGGTCTGGTACCTTCACAATGTCCTGTTCGCGAAGGAAAAGGCGCACCGCATCAACGAATTGATTGTCACGCGTCCGGTCGACTAGGGCTTCACACTCGGATGAACCTGCGGTGTGTAACCGTGTGCCAGGGCCTGGCAGGTAATATGCGGTGTCAAACGAACCGCGTGCTCAGGCAGCCCCTGCGGGATACCATAGCCGGAAAACTGCCAAGGGTGCGCCTGTCCCTGCCATTTAAGGAATGCCGCCGCGCCGGTGGTGAACATTGCGCCATCCGGTAGATCCGCTGTGGCCACCTGCTCGCGTTCAGATTTGCCTTTCAGCACAGACTGTATCTCGCCGGCGATCGCGTCACTGAGATCGCTCGCCTTGGGGCGATAGTGAAAGACACCGGATCGGACCAGGGCTTCCCGAAACTGCTTGGCATCCGCGTAGCGGCATTCGTAACAAGGCCGGTGCCCGGCGGCGAGCGCTGTGACTTCGTCCAGGAAAAACAGTTCGGTATAGCGGTTGTCACCCATCAGCTCGCGTCGCCGGTTTTTGAACTCCAGGACGCAGGTAATCCATTGGCGAGTCTTCCAATGAGTTGATTTCAAAACCTTCTCTTCGGTGTGGAAACAGCCACCGCGATTGCCCATGAATGTGCCGCGCGCAGACACCGCATGTATAAGCCCGAATGGATCGACACGGTTCTGCAAGGGCATGGTTTAGCTCACCTCTCCGCCGAACCGTTCTGTCCACTCCTCCACCATCGCATCTTCAATCTTCTGGAACAGGACCGGCGGCGCCTGGATCGGCATGCCATGTGGCAGGGCGTCGAGCAGTCCAGCATCCTCCGGCGATGGCCACTTGCGATTGCCTTCTGGTATTCCAAGCGTATCGAGGATCGTTTTGGCCGTGTTCGGAATCAGCGGCTGGGCGACGATTGCAAAGAGCGCCACCAAATTGAGACCTGTCCGCACCCCGACAGCGGCTCCATCGACGTCAGATTTGTACTTCACCCAGGGTTCCGCGCGGGTCAGATACTCGTTCCCGGTGGCCCAGAGCGCGCGGGTCTCTGCCGCGGCTTTACGGAATTCCATCGCCTCATAGTGTTCTGCGATGCGGGTGAGGCTGGCTTTCAGTTCGCTCTCCATCCAGGCTTCATCCTCGCCCTGCGTTCCAGCCGCTGGCAGTGCGCCGTCAAACTTGCTCACGGTGTATTTGGTGATTCGATTCACGAAATTGCCCAGCACGTTGGCAAGATCGGAATTGATCGCGGCCTGGAAGCCTTCCCAGGTAAAGGCAGCATCAGAACCCTCGGGTGCGTTGGCCATCAAGTACCAGCGCCAATAGTCGGCGGGCAGCAGATCCAGCGCCTGGTCCATGAACACACCGCGTTGCTGGCTGGTCGAGAACTTCCCGCCATACCAGGTTACCCAGTTGAACGCTTTGAGCTTGTCGACGGTCTTCCAATCTTGCTGTGATCCGAAAATTGTCACCGGGAAAGACACAGTGTGGAAGGCGACATTGTCCTTGCCCATGAACTGAACATACTCAACGTCATCGGCGCCGTGTTCGGTTCGCCACCAGACTTTCGCATCGTTCCCTGTCGCGCTCGCCCATTCTTCGGTTGCCGCGATGTATTCGATCGGGGCGTCGAACCAGACATAGAACACCTTGTCCTCAAATCCGGGACGAACTGCTCCATCGGGCCCAATTACCGGGACCCCCCATTTCAGATCTCGCGTGATGGCGCGGTCCCGGAGACCTTCATCCAGCCATTTCAGCGCAATGGATCGCGCGAGTTGCGGCCAATCCGTTGAGGCCTCGACCCATTCGCGGATGCGGTCCTGCATTTTGGACTGTAACAGGAACAGATGAGCCGTGTCCCGGATCTCGATATTGGTGCTACCAGAAACGGCAGAATACGGGTGCTTCAGATCCACTGGGTCCAGAAGGCGCCCGCAATTGTCGCACTGGTCTCCGCGCGCTTTCTCATACTCGCAATGGGGGCAGGTGCCCTCGACATAGCGATCTGGCAGGAATCGTCCGTCATCGACGCTGTAAACTTGTTGCGACACGCGCTCTTCGATAAGGCCATTGGCCTCTAGCGCATGCGCGAAGCCCTGCGTCAGGATCTTGTTTTCGTCGCTTGAGGAGCGACCAAACCAGTCATAGGATAAAGAAAAGCCGTCGCCAGCCGCGCGCTGGATCTGGTGCTGTTCATCGCAATAGTCACGTACGCTCATGCCTGCAGCCTGCGCGGCGAGTTCGGCGGGCGTCCCATGCTCATCTGTGGCGCAGATATAAAGGACGTCATGCCCCTGTAAGCGCTGGAACCGCGCATACACGTCTGCAGGCAGCATCGACCCTGCAAGATTCCCGAGATGCTTGATGCCATTGATGTAGGGCAGGGCAGAGGTGATCAGGATCCGGCGTTTACTCAAGATTCATGTTCCCGTACAAAGGTTTACGCTGCGTCAGATGGATTCGGCCGCAGAAGCTGTGCATTCCTAATCGCGCGATGGGATAATTGGAACATCCTTCAGGAGGGAACAATGCCAAAAATTGCAGGAGTAAACATTCTCGGCTTGGTGCTCGGGGCGCTCGCTATGT
>JANSXJ010000548.1 GCA_024743015.1 Hyphomonas sp.
AACGAGCATCCGGTGGAAGTTCAGTAGTTTCAAATGTGAGTTCTTCGGACCCCGCGGATTTCCAGTTCACCAGATTGCAATCAAGATTGATAGCCAGATCGGACAACGTGAGATTAGCGCGATCAGCAAGCGCGTTCAGATACCAAAGAGCGTCGCCCAGTTCTTCGAGGACGCTTTCCTCATAGCCGATATACGCTACTGGATCGCGTTGCTTTTTCTTTACCTCGCTCAGCAGGCTACCGGTCTCGCCGAAAAGACCGAGAAGAGGAAAGCTGAGGCTTGGTTCGGTGTCGCGCTTCAAATCAGTACGTCGGGCCGCCTGGCCGTATTCGGCGAAAGTTAGGGCGTTCATGGTTGCAGCTTCTTTCAATCAACCACCCCTTCGTCGGGCGCCGAGGTGCCTGCTACCCTCAGTGCAAGGAGAACCAAAAGGCTCATCGATGGTGAGGTGTTGGCAGAATTCGACGCCGGTCGCGGCTTTGTGTCAGCAAGGATCTGCTGCAGTAGTGCGACTTCATTCGCATCAACGATATCATAGCTTAGTTTCATGCAATCAATTATGCATGGTTTAGTGACTGGCGTAAGCCTCGTATATGCTGACCCAGAATGGGGTTTGTCGTGCTTGCGCGCCGGGGCTCAGTCTAGATGCGCCTGCCGTCAATCACGACGTTCGTTGCCGATGTCGCATCAAAACCAGAATATGTACTGGCAGCACCGCGCGAAGCCTGTGAGGCAGTAGACTATTTGAGCGTCGCGATACGATTGACCAAGATTGGAAACTGGCCCGTATGAAACAAAAACAGAACACATGATCTTGATGTAACAAACGAGCATACCCATACTACTATTGGATAGCAAGTCGTCAGAGGATGCCATGTCTAAGCAGAAAAACGTTTTCATTAGCCATCATCATGGCGACGACAGTCATGTCGACAGTTTTCAAAGTATGCTTGGTCGGGGCGAATATCATGTACGGAATTCGTCTGTGCGTATGAAACCAGCCAACGAACGCCGTGTGAAGGAAGGTCGTGTCAGCGACAACACTATCAAACGATTGCTGCGGATGAAGATGCGGTGGGCATCGACGGTGGTCGTCTTGATCGGTCCCAAAACGCATTCCCGCCCGTGGGTGAATTGGGAGATTGAACAAGCGCATAAGCTTGGCAAGCGGATCGTTGGTGTATTCCTACGTGGTGGAACTCAGGCTGATGTCCCGAAGGCGCTCGATGATTATGGCCAAGCGATCGTCAACTGGAGTACCAAAGGCGTTGTTGATGCCATTGAGGGCAGAAATAACCGGTTCGAGAGTCCTTCGGGTGAACTTCGAGAACCTGTTCATGCGATGGCGACGTCGCGCTGCTAATGGCAAAGGTCCGCGAAGAATCCGTTTTTGTTTATGTCGTTGCACGTGACTTCGGTTTCGCGCCAAATCCATTTTTTGGATATTGCACGTTGGCATGCTGCAAACCCAAAATCCGGTCGAAGGCTGTGAATGGGGATTGGGTTTTCGGAATCGCCGGGAGCAAACTCGAAAAGCCAGGGCACTGTGTTTTTGGGATGCGAGTCACGGACGGGCTCAGTTTTGACGAGTATTGGACGGATGAGCGGTTTACGGCAAAGAAGCCGGTTCGGAATGGCAGCCGCGCGATGATGCTTGGCGATAACATCTACCATCGAGAATCAGAGCTGGACGCGTGGCAGCAAGAAGACTCCCACCACAGTCGCCCGGATGGGCTACCTGACCAATCAAATGTGGAGCGGGATACGGGGACCAATCGAGTTCTCATATCGGAAGACTTTACTTATTTTGGGCGCTCTGCGCCTGAAGTTCCACGGTCTGTGTTTGATGCAATGGGTTA
>JANSXJ010000497.1 GCA_024743015.1 Hyphomonas sp.
GGCGATATCATCGGGTCCGCTCGCAACATTCAGCGGCACAGACTTGGCCACGCCTTCTTCCAGGCGCGCATAACTATCCGCATCCATTTCGTCCTTGAACCAGCGCGTGCCGATAAAGCCTGGACAGACGGCATTCACACGAATGGCCGGGGCGAGGGCCCGCGCCAGGGACAGGGTCATCGTGTTGAGCGCGCCTTTGGTGGCGGCGTACGCGACCGATGACCCGATACCGGTCACACCGGCAATGGAGGAAACATTGAGGACAGCGCTCGCACGGCCCGTGGTCTCGTAGGCTTTGACCAGAAGGTCCTTGCACGCCTGCATGATCAGAAACGGCCCGGCCACGTTCACAGCGTAAGTGTCGAGGAAATCCTGCCGCGTCAGCGCCTTCAGGTCGCTATGATCGCGCGCGTGGCGGGTGATGCCGGCATTATTGGCGAGGATATCCAGATGCCCCCAACGCCCGGCGGCTTCGGCCAGCTTGGCGCACCCTTTATCGGTGGAGACATCGGCTGCGACAAGCTGTGTCTGCGCGCCATGCTCATTGCAGATGGCAACGGTTTCCTCGGCGTCCTGAATGGACCGCGTGCAATTGACGATAATGTCTGCACCGCGTTCTGCCAGCATGACGGCGATCGAGCGACCCAGTCCGGTGGCGGATCCGGTCACCAGCGCCTTGCGGCCTTCAAGATCTCTCATATTGTTTTCTCCCAGCTTAGTCGGCTGAGAGCAGCAGCACTGCGAAATAGTGCCTTTCATCCAGCCATTGTTTGTTCAGGTTCCAGCCCGTTTGTTCGAACAGGGGCGTCAGGCTGTCAATTGAGAACTTGCGTGAGTTTTCGGTGTGGATGGATTCACCTGGTTCGAAGGGAATGGTTCTTCCACCGATCTGCACGGTCTGCGCGCGCTGGCTGACAAGGTGCATCTCAATTCGCGACGCGGTATCATTCCAGATCGCCCGGTGAGCAAATGCCGACAGGTCGAAGTCTGCCCCGAGTTCGCGATTGATGCGGGTGAGCAGGTTGAGGTTGAAGCGGGCCGTCACGCCGGCAGCATCATCATAGGCCGGTACCAGCATGTCAGCGTCCTTGCGCAAATCGACGCCGATCACGAACTGGCTTCCATCGCCAAGCAAGTCGCGCGCAGACGACATGAAGCGGAGGATGTCCTCATCGCTGAGATTGCCAATCGTCGAGCCCGGGAAAAACCCGACCGGCCGACCCTTGCTTTCGCTCGGTAGACCAAAGCGGATCATGAAATCGCCGACGACCGGATGGACCGGCAAGTCCGGATAGTCGGTCCGCAGGGTCTGTGCCGTGTGCAGCAGGAATTCTTCCGAGACATCAATCGGGACATAGCCGGTCGGCGATGGCAAAGCCTCGAGGAGGATGCGGGTCTTGGTCGACGCGCCAGCGCCATATTCAACCAGCAGGACATGTTCACCCAGCGCGGCGGCAATCTCGCCAGCGTGTGCGTTCAGGATCGCGATCTCGGTCCGGGTTGGGTAATATTCCGGCAGGGTGGTGATCTGCTCGAACAGATCCGATCCGGCTGCATCGTAGAAATACTGGCAGGGCAGCGTTTTCCGGGCTTCGGAAAGGCCTTTCAGCACGTCGCGCAAAAAGACGGCGCGGGCGTCCGTCGCCGCGGTTTCAAATACGTCATCCATCAATCAATACCCCTCACTCAGCGATATCCCTGGCGAGACGCAGCCCGCTAAACTGCCAGCGCTTGTCGGGGTGAAAGAAGTTCCGATACGTCGCCCGAATGTGCTGGTTCGGTGTCGCGCAGGATCCACCGCGCAGGACCATCTGCCCGCTCATGAACTTGCCATTATATTCGCCGACGGCGCCATCAGCGACGGAAAAGCCCGGATACGGCGTGAACGGGCTGGCGGTCCATTCCCAGACGTCACCGAAATAGTAGCGCTCATCCGCATCGGTCTGGACTTGCGGTTGGAAATAGCCTGACCCGGCAAACGTTCCTTCAAGGTCGCCATCGCGCGCTGCAAATTCCCATTCCTGCTCGGTCGGTAGGCGGGCACCGGCCCAGGTCGCATAGGCATCGGCTTCATAATAGCTGATATGGGTGACCGGCGCTTCCAGATTGAGCCGCTGGGGTCCTGACAGGGTCATGGTGTGCCAGTTGCCGTCCTGCTGAAACCAATAGAGCGGCGCTTGCCAGCCTTCGGCTTGCGCCGCGGCGAACCCGTCCGAGAGCCAGACGGCCGCGTTGCGATATCCGCCCTCATCGACGAAGGCGAGCCAGTCTCGATTGGTGACGGCACGGCTCGCCAGTTCGAACGGTCGCAAAATGGCCTGGTGTCTTGGTGTTTCGCAATCAAACGCGAAAGACTCTCCGTTGTGACCGATTTCGATCACGCC
>JANSXJ010000011.1 GCA_024743015.1 Hyphomonas sp.
GATGCGCATGGCCCAGAAACGAACGGTTCAGGACACTTGGCAACATGTTGGACGCCTCGTGCCAACCATCTCCGCCGATGAATGCCAGAACTATTTCCTCAATGCCGGTTACGCTTCCGTCAAAACGTGAAATGCTCTAGATCAACCGCCGCGTCGGCTGAATTCTGACCAACATGAACCGGCCAGAACCGCGGGCCGATAGCTGGACTTATGCCGCTGCTTACGCCAGCAGTTGCGTGGCGTAGATGTCGGAAGCGGTTAGAGGCAACAGCCGATCCGCCATTTCGCGTTTCAACATTTCCAATCGCTGGTTCTGTTCGGCGGATCGGTGAGATGTGGCGCCGAGGCGAACGAACTCCTCTCGTACATGACCGGGACGGATCTTGGCTTCGACCGTTTGGCCGCGGTAGGTGAAGCGCCAAAGATAAGGACCAGGCGGATCGGTGATCACGTCATGACCACCAAGGCTGCGATCGACGGTCAGCCGTTCGTCCGTCAGCGCGCGAGTCACCGCTTCGATCGCGTCGCGGCCGCCGGGACCGGTGAACGCGGTGATGATGGTGACCTTTCGCCGTTCAACCGGTTCTGGCCCGAACAAGGCAAACGCCGCCTGCATTGCCTTCAGCCCATGGACAACGCCACCCGGGAAGCCGCCACCATGGTAGCGCATGATGTATTCAAAATCGAAGGTGAGCGGCTGCCCGGCCTCGAGAACCGTGATGCTATCCATCGAGATATGCCCTCAGATTGGGAAGGAACCGGTCCAGGAACCGTGTCGTCGCCGGCATGAAGTGCGAGCCGTGATGGTAGATCGGGTCGAGCGAGGTGACGATCATGCGCCCAGGGGTCGAGACTTCATCGATGTAGAAAAGCGTGCGTCCTTCTGCGTCCTCGGCCAGCACATCGGCGCCCTCCGGCGTGTCGAAATGGCCGTGCAGATGCCAAGTGATGTCATCCTTGCCAATACCCGCCATCAGCGGATGACCGGGAGCCGTTACACGGTTGCCGAGATCAGCACCCGGTTCAAGCCACCACCACCAGTTTGTTGGGCGGCCATGAAATGTGACACCGGGCAGCCAAAGATCGGATCGGCTTTCTCCCATTGCCACCACGGTGCCACCCGCCGCCAGATATTGCCCAATCTGGTCAGCCTGTGCGATCAGCCGTTGCGCTGGGCTGCGGCACGGAACGAAGATGCACGCGTTTTCTGCCCTCACCTCGTCCAGCCGCTCGGGTGTCAGCACCTGATCGAAGTAAGCCGCATAGCGCGGCGCCTCCAGGCTTTCGATATGGTAGTACGTGCCGGAAGACAGGGCGATCAGACGCACAGGCACGGCCCTCCGTTGGTCCAATCAAAGATGCGGGCATAGAGAATAGGTGGCAGGTCCCACTCCCTGCCTGCCTGGCCGAGATCGTTCCCGGCATGGCTGAAGAAACGGCCGCCACCGGGGCGGTGCCAAACCCAGTCGACGGGCACGGTCCCGTTCCGCAGCCCTGTGACGGCAATCGCGCCAGCCGGCATGGGATTTGCCCCGCGCCCATAGAACCCGGCAACGCCATGATTTGTCTCCAACTGCGCGATCTCGATGCCCTTAAAAATCGGGTGCGCCGCGAGGCGGGTCTGCTCGAAATCGGGCCGTTTTGGGTTTCGCATCGACTGGTAAGGCTCTAGTTCGGCGATCAATGGGCGCACGACATGGCCGTTGAAGAACCAGCGCCCCCCTGCGTCGAGGAAGCCCTCCAGCGCTTGGCGAAGCTGCAGGAGCGCCTCTTGGTCGAGCTGGTTGCCGGTCACGAGGCCATGGGCCTTAGCCAGCCGGGCGGCATCCAACTCGGCTTGCGGAATGATCGCAATCCGGCCGGCCGCGGCGGTCTTTCGCACCGGTGCGGGCGGGTCGCCGAATGCACAATGCAGATAGAGCATCGTGATCGTGCTCACGCCGCGTAGACGGGCACGACGGTGCCGTGCCGTGTCCCGGCATGCTCATAATCAAGCCGCCGCACCGGCATGTCGTAGAGCCGCGACAGGTTGGCTTCGGACAAAACCTCCTGGCTGGGCCCGTACAAATAATCATTCCCGCCGTAGAGCAGCAGCACCTTGTCGGCCACGTGCAGGGCGTGCTGCGGAAAGTGCGTCGTAAAAAGCACCGTAAGTCCGTCATCTGCGCCCAGCTGGCGCATGACGGACAGGATCTGCGACTGGTTGCGGAAGTCGAGCGCCGAGGTAGGCTCGTCCAGAACCAGTCCCTCGCACTCGGATGCAAGCGCGCGTGCGACGAGCACAAGTTGTCGTTCTCCGCCGCTGAGCGAATCAAAGGGTCTGTCGGCGAATTCAGCGATCTTGAGTTTCTCAAGTGCAGCGCGACAGATCACGGCATCCTTGGCCTTGGGGGCGCCAAGCGTGTGTACGTGGCGGGCGCGCCCCATCATCACCATGTCGAACACCTTGAAAGGGAATGCGGCCTGCGAGATCTGCGGGACATAACCCAGCGGACCGTCGACGCGTGCTCGTCCTTCGCGCGGGCGCAAGAATCCCATGATCGCCTTCAAAAGCGTGGTCTTTCCACGTCCGTTCGGACCGAGGATGGCCACGGCCTCGCCGCGGCTTGCGGAGAAATCGATCGCGCGCAGCAGCCACGGACCATGGCCATAGCCGTGCCCCAGTCCGCGCACGTCAATCACGGCTCCATCCTCTCGCTTGGGTGGATTTCAGCAAATAGCCGAAAACTGGCGCACCGATCAGCGCGGTCAGCACACCCAACGGTATCTCGGCGGTTGTTGCGGTGCGCGCGATCGTATCGATGATCACGAGATAACCACCCCCGACAACCATCGCCACCGGCAGCAGAATGCGATGATCGGGGCCGACAATCATCCGCGCCAGATGCGGCACGACCAGCCCAACCCATCCAACGACTCCGGCAACCGCCACCACAGCCGCCGCGATCGCCGCGACGCAGAACACGATGACGAGGCGCATCGTATTGACGGAAACACCAAGCGACTCGGCTTCCTCGTCACCCAGCGACAGAACGTTGATCCGCCAGCGCAGCAGAAACAGCAAACCGCAGGTCGCAACGACCGGTGGAAGCAGCCAGGCCAGTTCATCATAGCCCGCAGTCGAAAAGCTGCCCATCAGCCAGAACACGATGGCCGGCAGCTTGTCTTCGGGATCGGCAACATATTGGATCAGCGAGGTGAGCGCCGCAAACATCGCGCTCGTCACCACGCCGGCCAGCACCAGCATGAGGACGGGCGAGCGGCCTCCGACACGGCTCAGCCACAGCACGATCGCCATTGCAATCAGTCCAAACGCGAAGGCCAGGAGCATCAGTATAAATTGGCTTTCCGATACCAGCAGCGCTAGCGCTCCACCAAAGCCGGCGCCAGACGAAACGCCGATGATCTGCGGTCCCACCAGAGGATTGCGGAACGTCCCCTGAAGCGCGACACCGGCAGCAGCGAGCGCCGCGCCGCATGTCATCGCCACGAGCACGCGCGGTAAGCGCAGTGCTTCAACCACCTGCTCCTCGACAAGATCCCAACTAGTATCGAGCGGCATGACATTGCCGAACAGGATGGCCAGAACGCGATGCCAGGGTATCGGATAGCGTCCCATCCCAAGAGCAAGTACGACCGTTATCAGCAAGGCTGCCGACAAGCCGATCCAAAGAATGGTCTGGCGGCGCGCCCCTGTCGTTCCGGTGAGTGAAACCTGTGTCATCCCTGCTGGCGCAAGAATCTGTCATAGCCCGGATTTTCGCCATTCACGTCTATTCGCAAAATTGCATCGATCTCGCTGTCGCTCAGTTCGTAGCCGTAAACGTCTGCGTAAAAGCGCTGCATTTCCCAGCGCAGGTCGTAGTCCATTCGATCGCCATAAAGCAGTTCGGCTAGCCACATCCAGGACAGCGGAGACTCCTGCGAAGGCGGGTCCCATCGGTAGCCGCCCAGCGGCATCTTGTAGACCCTGCGGTTCTGGACGGCGTTCAAAGCGGAGTAGAGCGGATTGTTGTAGAAATCCTCGGGCATAGCCGGATCGAAGTTGCCCAGCAGGATGACATCCGGGTTCCAGGCCAAAAGCTGTTCGGGATTGATCTCGGTGCGGCTGCCTGAAGGCCCTGCCGGGTTCACGCCGCCGACCATATCCATGTAGAAGTGATTGTAGCTGCCTTCGCCGCGTACTTCGAGAGAGTTGGCCGCCCGCAGGAAATAGAGCACCGAAACACGTTCGTCGTCCGGCACCTCGGCAGCTTGGGCACCAATGCGCTGGATTGCGTCTTCGTGTTTGCCGAGAATCAGGTCAGCACGGTCGGGTTGGTCGATCGCAGCGGCCAAGGTACGGATCCAGGTTTCCGTATCTTCCTGGGTGCCGTAGGTGAGCCCGATAACGGGAAGGCCGACTGCCTCCATGGGCTCCAGCAATTCGTCGCCGCGGCCGGCCCATTGCACGACAAGATCCGGCTTGAGGTTCAGTACGGCCTCGACATTGGGCGCGAAGACACCGCCCGACGTGATTCCGGTCTCAACGTCCAGAGCCTCCGGGAAGATCACCCCGAGGATGCCCTCCTCGATCGCCGCCTGCGATGCTGGATGCATTGCCACGAGAGGCTCTGCGCTTCCGGCGACCGACGCAAATAACGCCGCAGCCGGCATCGGGAACGTGACGAGGCGCTCGACGGGCCCATCCAGTTCGACGGTGACGTCACGCTGGTCGGTCAGCGTGATCTTGTCCTCAGCAAATGCGCTTGATGTGACGGCCACCGTCAAGCCTGTGATCACAACGCCCTGCAGAATCGGCTTTGTCATTGGTATCTCCTATGATCGTGCTTCTCATCACGAGCTTCGTCGTTCCGGCGCGTGCGTTTGCCGTGCTGACCACGTCTGAACGACAGTGTTTTCGCGAGCAGGAAGCCCGCGAGTTTCACTAATCACCGGCTTGGCCAACCAAGACAGACCATCCCATCCGCTGCACATCGACCAAAGCTGATAGACGCACTCAGAATATGCAGATTGGAAAAGTGGTGTCAAATACTCTAGTTTGAAATGATTCTAGAGTTCTCTTGAGGTGCTTGGCGGTTGCAACCGACGACTACTCGTGGCGGCACAGCGGACATGCATCGTCCTGCCAAGCACATGCCCTGGAGCCAAGTCTGGCAATTATGAGACAATCTCAATTCGCTCTTGGGAAGACGTCGCCGAACAGCACTCATGGGCTCAAGGCCAACGCTCCACTGCCAGCCCCCGCCAACGACTGATCTGGATCAGCCATCGGCGTCAAGCCCGTAGAATCTCACCGCATTGGTCGCAAAGAATGCCTCGGCGATGTCCGGATCGCAACGCTGGACGAGCTGGCTGGCGCGGTCGATGCAGTTTGCATACGAAACGCCGATACGATCGACCGGAAAGTTGCTACCAAACATCAGGCGATCGGGTCCGAAGACCTCGACCAGCCGATCGAACACCGGGTTTGCGCTCTGGGCGGTCCAATTGCGGCAAAACATCGTCATGCCGGAAAACTTCATGCTCACCGAAGGCTGGTCGGCGAAGACCGACAGTGCTTCTGACCATGCGTTCAGATAGTCCGGCTCGAGCGATCGGGGCATTCCGCAATGGTTGATGGCTATCTGCAGGCCCGTGTCGTCGGCAAGCTGCGCCAGATCGGAAAATTGCTGATGCCAAACCTGGGCTTCGAACCGCAAACCCAAACGCGCCAGATGCGCAAACGATCGGCGCGCCGCCCTGGACCGGAGCAGGTCCTGATCGGCAAAGTTCCATGTCGGATCGCCGCTGTCCCAGTTCAGAATCTGCCGAACACCGACGACGCGACGCGTTTGCGCAATTGCGTCTGCCTGCGCGCGCGCATCGTCGGCCAGCAAATCGAGAAAGGGCACAATGGCCGTTGGCAATCCATGCCGGTCCGCCACCGCATTGAGCCAGTTGGTCTCAGCCTGTGCTAGATCGGGCCGCACCACGGCCTCCACATGCACCGAGCCCACCAGGTCAACGACGGACGTATCGGCAAGAAAATCCTGTGCGGTGTAGTCGGTCTGAATGGCGGCGATGTCACCCAGCCCCGGCAGCGGATGAACCAATGGTTCAGACAGCCAGGGATAGTGGAGCTCATCCAGCTTCCAGAGGTGATGGTGCGCATCGATGACTTTTCGCTTCATTGCGGCGCAGCCCCGCAATCGAGCGCCGCCGGGATCAGACCCTCGGCTTGAAGGTCCGACCAAAATTGCGGCGGAATGGGGCAAAGCATCGCCGCTGCGTTCGCTGCGACCTCATTCACCGAGCGCATACCGGCAAGAACGCTGGCAACCGCCGGATGAAGCAGTGGAAACTGCAGCGCGGCGGCCGGCAGGGGCACCGAGTGGGTCGCGCAAATTGCCTCGATCCGGCGGACGCGCACGATCGTTTCGCCGTCGGCATCTCCGTAGTTGGCGTTGAGCGTGTCGCCGGACGTTCCGGTCGCGAGAATGCCCGACTGAAACGGAGCGCCGACAATGATACCGGTCTGCGTCCGGGCCGCATCGTTCATCAGTTCGGGAAACGCCGACTGGTCGAGTAAGGTGAACCGCAACGCCAGTAAAATGAAGTCGATCTCGGGCCGCTCGATGAACCGATTGCACAAGGTCAACTCGTTGGCGCCGGCCCCCACTGCGCGCACCGTTCCTTCGGCGCGCAGTTTCTCAAGCGCCCGAAGACCACCGCCGGCCAGGTCCTTGTAGTGGCCTTCGAGGACGTCCGTTGTTTCCATGTGCCACAGGCCCAGATCGTGGATCACCAGGCAGTCGACGCGGTCGCGGCCCAGGCGCTGAAGGCTGTCCTCGACCTGCCGCATAACACCGTCATGGGTGAAATCGAACGCGGCTCCGAACGGCGGCGCCTCGCGAAAGATGCCATGATCGACCGGCCGGCCCTTGGCGGGAAACAGTGTTCGGCCCACTTTGGTCGAGATCATCACCTCTTCTTCTGCCCCCAGGGCCACGCCAAGTCGACGCTCGCTCAGCCCGAAACCGTAAAAGGGCGCGGTGTCGAAATAATCGATCCCCGAATTGCGCGCGGCAGTCACCGTCTCCAGTGCCTGCGAGGCCGAAATCGACGTGTAGAGATTGCCCAGCGGCACGCAACCGAACCCCAGCGGCCCTAAGCGCAGATCTGACGATCCGAGCTTGCGCCCAGGGCGCTCCAAAAGGCTCATCCCTCAAATTCCCATATGAGTGGCAGCATGTAGGGATAGCCCGTCGTCGGGTCGATCTCGGCCTTCATCAGATGAGCGTTGAACTCACCCCATCTGGCGAAGACCTCGCTGTTCTTCATCACCTCATAGACCTTGTCGATATCGTCGCAGACAAAAGTGCCGAACAAGGTCAGGCCGTGGCGGAAGATGGCATAATCGCGCTGCCCGGCCCGCCGCATCTCTTCCAGCAGTTCCGGCCATATCTCGTCATGCCGCTTTTCGTATTCTTCCTCGTAACCTGGGCGCACTTCCAGGACCCACGCATACCGTTTCATTCCCATCCTCCCAGTTTCTAGGTTCTCCTGCGCTTTTCCCGAATCTGGTCGATCCCGACGGCCAGCAACAGCACCACGCCATGCGTCACCTTCTGCCAGAAGCTCGATACGCCCAGGATCACCAGCGCGTTGTTCAACGTGCCCAGGATCATCACCGCGATCAGGGTTCCAAGAATAAAGCCGCGACCGCCAAGCAGGCTGGTCCCGCCGAGGATAACCGCGGCGATCACGGTCAGCAGGCTGGCCGAAGCCGCGGTCGGGGCGGTCGCGCCAAGCCGAGCCGCCAGGAGTAGGCCGGCCAGCGCACCGCAGAAGCCCGAGAAGGTGTACAGCGCGATGCGCAGTCGCTCGACCGGAACGCCCGCGATCTCGGCCGCTTCCGGGTTGCCGCCGCACGCGAAGATGTAGCGGCCCGAGCGCGTCTGCGTCATCACATAACCCACGATCACAAAGACGGCGATCATGAACAGCGCGATAATGGGAAAGCCCATGACGCGGCCGCTGCCCAGCATGTTGAAGACCGGGTCGATCAGCGGCCGGGTCAGCCCTCCCGTGAGGACCAGTGCCCCGCCTTCGACGATGCTGAGCATGCCGAGCGTCGCGATAAAGGGGTTGACCCCGATCTTCTCAATGATCAGCCCGTTGACGAACCCGATCGCCGAGCCAACGACAAGCGCCAGACCGGCCGCGACCCAGATGTCGAGACCATGAGCGACGAGCATTCCAAGCACCACGCCCGATAGCCCGGCGATGGCCGGTGAAGACAAGTCCAGCCCGCCGGCGATGATGAGCGGGGTCAGCGCGGCAGCCATGATGCCGATGAAGGCCATGTTCGCCACGATGTTGCTGATGTTGTTGAAGGTCAGGAAGTACGGCGAAAGCACGGAGAACGCGACCACGAGAACGATGTAGAAGGCAAAAAGGATGCCCACCGTCTCTGTGCCGCCGGAGATCAGGCCGCGAAGACCGCGCCAATTCTGGGTCGACTCGACTGCGTTGTTATCCGACATGTCTTCCCCTTTCGGAACTGGCGGCTGCCGCCATCAGATCTTCGGGCGATGCGCCGGAGGTGAACTCGCCAACGATCCGCCGGTCACGCACGACGTTCACCCGGGCGCTGCAGCCGGCAATCTCGTCAACGTCTGACGAAATCAACAGCACTGCGACGCCTTGATCTGTCAACACTCTGATTTTCTTGTATATTTCCTCGCGCGCGCCCATATCGACGCCGCGTGTCGGCTCTTCCAGCACGAGCAGCTTGAGCCGATCGTCGATCCAGCGCGACAGACAGGCCTTCTGCTGATTGCCACCTGACAGTTCGCCGATCGGCTGGAAAACAGACTGACAGCGCACCGACAGAAGCTGAGACTTTTCGGCCGACGTGTGGTGCATGCGTCTCTTGTTCAGCTTACCGGCCCGGCTGAACAGCTCCAGTCTGGGCAAAGCGATGTTCTCTGAAATGCTCATCTGCGGAACGATCGCATCACGCTTGCGCTCGGCCGGCAGATAGCCGATGCCGGCCGATATCCGCCCGGCGGCGGAGTTGGGCATCGGCGCTCCCTCGAAGATCGCACGACCGCCCGCGATCCGGGACTCCTTGGCAAAAAGGGCGTGGCCGAAGTTTTCGACTCCCGAGCCAAGCATGCCGAACATGCCTACGGTCTCGCCGGCCCGGACCACCAGGTCGATGTCTTGCATGCCCTTTTGGAGGCTTACGCCGTCCAGACGCAAAGTCTCCGGCGCATCCTGCGCAGCTCTGGCAACCGGCGGAAAAAGTTCGTCGAACTGACGCCCCAGCATCGCAACCAGAATGTCGGCTTCCGTCGTAGTCTTGGGCTCGAACGTTCCGGAAATGCGCCCATCCTTCAGGACATGGATCCTGTCCGAGATCGCCAGCACTTCGTCGAGATAGTGCGATATGAAGATGATGGAGGTTCCGGCATCGCGCAGACGACGAAGGTTGCCGAACAGCTCTTCTTTTTCAGCGTCCGACATCGATGCGGTCGGTTCGTCCATGATCAGAAGGCGGGCGTTTCCGGCCAATGCGCGCGCGATCTCCACCAGTCTCATCTGCTGCAAGCTGAGATCACGCACCTGAATGTCGGGCCTCACATCGAGCCCGACGCGCTCAAGCAGGCTTTCTGTGCGGCGACGCATCTCCCCTCGGTCAAGTCGCGCCGCAAAACCCGATCCGTTCACAGGCAGATCGCCCAGAAGCACATTCTCAGCCACACTGAGTTCGGCGACAATGCTGATTTCCTGAGGCAGAAGCCGCACGCCGCTCGCCATGGCTTCCATAGGCGAGGTGAAATTGATGGGGTCGCCGTCGAGCACCATCGTGCCCGCGTCTGCGCTGTAGACACCACACAGTATCTTGATGAGCGTAGATTTGCCGGCGCCATTGGCGCCGAGCAAAGCGGTTATCTCGCCTGAACCGAACTCGGCCTCTATGCCCTTGAGCACCGTGTTTGTGCCGAAGGACTTCTCAAGCCCTGATATGACAAGGCGCGCGGAGGCTGGGTTCGGGGCGGGTTCGGTCATTGGGGAAGAACGTCGAGGCTTTCCGCGTAACGAGGATCGGCCTTGATTTCTTCGAGCAGAGCGTCGAACGCCTCTTCGGGATAGTCGTACTGGAAGCTGACAAAGGGGTCCGCTTCCGCGCAAGCCGTTTCGCCGTAGTACTCGCAAACGTTGGTCTTGTTGACGACGACATGGTTGATCAGGAGCGCCTCGGGCAGGTCCTGGCCGGCAAGCTGCGCGAGCGACAACGGCACCACCCAGTTGCCGTAGCGTTCGGGAAAGAAAGCGACTGAACCGACCATGTTGGGCGTTGCCATCATCGTTTCGATCTCATCCGACCCCATACCGACGCCGATCGCCATATCCCCGCGTCCGGCAGCGGATATGGCGCGCAACATACCGATCACGGATTGGTCATTGTTGGCCGTGACCATGATGGGCGCGTCAGCGGGGATGCGCGCCAGAACGCTGTTCATCTGGCTGAATGCCTGTTCGATCGACGCCGTGGTGTCGAGAGTTACGACCCGGTCCTTCGGCAGGTCGAGCACCGCTTCGACACCGGCGCGCTGGCCGTGCGAACGCATGCCCAGAACCGCGCCCGACTGAGTCAGTTCACCAACAACGAACACGCCATTTTCACGTACGATTTCCTCTCCAAATCGCTCCATGGCGGCGGATGCCAGATAGGTCCCGGCTATGAAGCCCGATTGGGGATTGTTGACGCCAAAGAACATTGCGCCCGGCATTGGAATATCGATGGCAACGACCGGTGCCTCGATCTCGTTGAAGGCGTCCATGATGGCGGGTCCGAAATTGACATCGAGCTGAAATTCAATGACAGCGTCGACCTCACGCTGGGCAAAACCCTGGGCAACGGAAAGCGCCGTTGGACCGTCCAGCTGGTTGTCGGCGACGATCACCTCAATGCCGGCACGCTCGCCGTTTTCGAGAATGCTGCGTTCGACAAGCTGGGTGAACACAATGTCCCGCGACAGATTGGCAAAGCCGATCGTCAGGGTTACGCCGTCATTGGGCGGGCTGTTTTCTCTGGCCGCAGCCACGAGCGCCTCATACTCCGCCTCCGACAGCATGGTGCCGTCGAGCCTATCGAGATCAAGAGGCTCGGCCATGGCGAGCGTTGAAAAGGCGAGTACTGCCAAAGCAGATGAACCAAGCAATAATTCGAGTTTCATGTTTTCCTCCCTGCGAGTTTAAGTGAAATCCATGTATTCGGTCTGGTCTTTCCGTATCCGGTCCCAGTCATATTCGACGCCCAGCCCCGGCCCCTCGGGAACGGCAACGCACCCTTCGGCGTCGATTGCCTCGAGTTGATCGGAGTAGTCGCACGCGTAGATGGGCGGGAGCGCATTGGGCATCCCGGGCCCGACCAGCGCGATCTCGTAGTAGCTCGTGTTCCTGATGGCCGACATGCAGTGCCGATGTGCCGGCCCGCATGCGTGAAGCTCGACATCCAGACCCAGCCCTTCGGCAATGTGGGCGATCTTCATGCAGCCGGTGATACCCAGATCGTATTCGGGATCGGCGCGCAGAATGTCCGTTCCGCCCGCAATGGCGAAGTCGGCCTTGGGTTCGATCCCCCGGACGTGCTCGGTAATCAGGAGCGGCGTTTTGATCTTCTCGCGCAGACGCTTGTGCGCAAAGGCCGACACGCCGGAATCGCGGAATGGGTCCTCATACCAAATGAACCCGGCCTCATCGCAGGCGTAACCAAGCCGAAGCGCATCGGCAAAAGTCCTGATCTGACATGCCGGGTCGATCGCCAGATCCATGTCGCCCCCGACGGCCTTCCTGACTGCCAGCACATTGTCGATCTCGCGCGACACCAGGCCGTCATGCCAACCGTGAATCTTGAACGCGCGATAGCCCATCTGGCGACACTCCAGCGCGAAGTCGCAAAAGGCTTCGGTCGAGTTCAAGCCATGGCCCGAGGTCTGGGCGTGATAAGTGCTGGCATAGGCACGCAGTTTGCTCCGGTAGCCGCCCAGAAGCGTCGACACGCTCTGACCAACGGCTTTGCCGGCAAGGTCCCACAGGGCGATATCAAAAATGCCATGGGCCATATGATCGTATTGGCGGAACTCGCGCTTGAGATCGTCGAAGATGGCTTCGCGATGGAAAGGATTACGGCCGATGAGGAACGGCGCCATCATCCGCGCCTGACCCAGGACGGCCGGTGTGCCGCCCCATTGGGCGACATACTCGCCCTTCAGCCCGCCATCGGTTTCGATCCGAACGGCGAATTTGGACACTTGCAAGGTGCCCGAAGGGTCGGCGGAGATGTTTGTAACCGCCGCCGATGCGGCAGATTCGATGGCCAGCCCCGGTATCGAGCTGCTGAAGACGACAATCTCTACCCGGCGAATACAGTCCATTTGGCCTTCCTTTGGCGAACAATTGCCAGCTATGGCAACGTTGCCATTCAATTGGTAACGTTGCCATTGGCGCCCGTCAATGAAAATGTTAAAAATGAGTGCGCCGTGATGCGACGCATGAAAACGACAAAGGAGCAATTGAGTGGCGTCGAGGAGCGGGCTGAAAAGCGTGGCGCGCCGCGCTGGCGTCTCTACCACAACTGCCGGTCGTGTCCTTCGCGGCGAGCGGAATGTCAGCGAGAAAACTGCGACGGCCGTCAAAGAGGCCGCTGCGGAGTTGGGTTATGTTGTCAATTCCATGGCAAGCGGCCTGAAGAACAGCAAGTCACGCCTGGTTGCGATCGTTGTGCCCACTTTCCACGGGTCCGTGTTCAGCGAAGCGATCGAAGCGGCGGCTGCCGCGCTGCGAGAACACGGATTTCAGATGATCATCGGCGAAAGCTCGTACGAGGTAGACCAGGAGGAAGAGGCGGTCGCCGCTCTGCTTGCGCGCCGCCCCGATGGAATCGTCATTGTCGGCACTAGGCATACGCCGCGCACGCGCAAGATGCTGGAGAGCGCCGGCATTCCGGTGGTTGAGACATGGGATATCGCCGATCATCCGCTTGGAGCGAACATAGGGTTCTCCAACTTTGATGCCGCCGAAGCGATGGGGCTGGCCCTGATCAAGAAGGGTTATAGCAGGTTCGGCGTCATCAGCGGGCCAGCCGTCGACGGCAACAGAGCTCTGCAGCGCCTGAGTGGATTTCGATCGGCTCTGAGAAAGCACGGGCTGCAGGAAAAGTGGTGCGAGATCGTCCCCTACCACCACGTTCTGGGGAATTTGGCTGAAGGCGGCCGCCACATCGTTGGCTTGCTGCAAAAACGGGCGCGGATCGATTGCCTGTTTTGCACCAATGAGCTCAGCGGCATTGGCACGATCGTCGCGCTGCGACGCGCCGGGACCAAGGTTCCCGAAAACATCGGCGTTGCCGGTTTCGGGGACGTCGAAATAGCCTCGCTGATCGAACCCGCTTTGACGACGGTGCGCATAAGAGGACGCGAAATGGGCCTGAGGTCTTCCCAGTTGCTATTGAAGCACATTGAAGAAGACGAGGATATCAGTGGAATTGTTGAAGACGTCGGGTTCGAGATCGCTGAACGCGACAGCGCCTGAACAAGCCATAGAATTGTTGCCTTTCGCGGATGCCGGTCGGTTTAGCGCTCGTTTGACTGGCGTGGTTCCAGTCAAGGCTTTCACCGGCGCATTCAGAGTTCGAGCCAGCGCTTAGGCTGCTTTTCCATGGATCGTTGACAATCGAAATTGGACCCGATCGGCTCGTTCCAGCCGACGCATCCTGATCCCAGCATATTCGCTGTTCTGGCGGCCAAGCTGCCGTTGAGATGCAAGCCATGAGCGTCCGGTGACGGCCGTCAACTCTCCTGTCGATGCCACCACTCTTCGAGGCTTTCACAGCGTAGCTGACCAGAAACCATCGAAAACTTCAGCCGAAATGCGCCGTCAAGCTCCACTCTCGCACCTGACGATTTTCGCGTGAACTTCGCTTTCCACCCTGCAACCGCAGTCTCGGCATCCACAGCCCACACCTGTGATGAAAACTCAACGTTCTCTTGTGCGTCAGCCGTGCCTTCTTGCCAGTACCGTTTGATGGCCTCCCGCCCAATCATGGCTTCGTCAAATGGAGTTTCCCGATAGCTGGCTGTCTCGGTAAACAATGGCGCGACTAGATCAGGATCACCTTTGATCCAAGCATCGCCGTATTGGTCCAAACATTGCTCAATGTTGCGTTTCTCCATAGTCAGTTATCCTAGGGTTCCATTGATTTCGGCGAAGTCTGCGACCTCAACCTAGGTTGAGGTCAAGCGTGAAGCTAAGAACCCGACATTCGGTCGCCGAGCGGTAATCAGCAAGTTGGCTTCGGAGCTGCCATCCAAGCCTCGTCAGGAGGTGGCGGCTAAGGGGACAAAACACCGAAGTCGGGGCGTGGGGGAGTTCAACCAGTCAGTAGTCGGCGTCTCCAGTTCCTTCACCAGGCTGGGTAGGAGCGCTCCCTAAAGGACGTTTGTCGCAAGCAATGTGGCGGTTTTGTTGAGCCGCCACATCCAGAGCTGGTTCAGTCTGCAGCTTTCATAAAGCGGTCGAACCAGGCGATCATGCGTTCGGGGTTTTGGCCGAAATAGTTGTAGCCATCGAACCGGCGTGACGTGCCTTCGATCCAGAACAATTCTTTTTCGTTGCTGCCGAGCAGATCGAAGCTCTTCTGTCCGTCTTCGGGCGTGGTCCACGCATCGTCCTTCACCTGCACAATGAATGTGGGGACCTTCACATCGGCAGCAAACAGATGCGGACTCATCTCGGCATTGGCAAAACCGCCCAGCTTCTTCTGTTCGAAATCAAGCGTGTCGAGATGATCGCCCACGCCCTGGAGCGTTGCGAAACGCCCCATCAGCGCCGTCATCGAGACGACCAATGGGCTCAGCATGCAGCGGACGTTTTCAAACAGTTCGGGCCGGCGTGACATCGCTTCATATTGTGCGTTGCCGCCGGTGCACTGGCTGTACAGGCCGAGCGTCATTTTCGACAGGCGCGGATGGGCATCGACATAGGTCTTGGCGCCCACGCAATCGCGCCATTCATAGCGGCCGATGCCGCAAACGCCGCCATTGGCAGCGCCTGAGGTGCCGTGATTGCGCAGATCGTACGCGAGCACATTGTAGCCGGCGCGCGCCAGATGGGCGATATGAGCGACAAAGTCGATCTCGATATCGTCGACGCCGCTCCATGGCTCGCCCCAATGGCCGGTGAAGCCAGACCGGCTCATTGGCATGGGATGGTTCATTATGATCAGCTTGCCGCTTTCGCCGCCTACTGCCGGCACATACCAGCCTTCGAGCGGCGTGCCATCATCCGAGGCAAAATAGACGTCCTCCCACGCGGTGATGCCGTGGTCGGTTGGCGTCTTGTGCACCGGCGTGCGGAACATGGGCTTGACGGCGAAATTAGCCAGATACTTAACCACGGCCAGCTTGTCTTCGGGGATGATTTGATCGGTCGTCATGCGTCGCTCCTGATGTTGGGTGCTTCAGAGCTTATCCAGGGCGGCCACGGTCCAAAATGACACCGGGTCTCAAAGCGATGACGGATCCTCTCAATCGTGCGAAAGTCGCACTGCATTTGCACCTCCAATGTGGACATTTCTCTCACGGGCGGCAGATTGGGCGTATGGAAGACGCTTTGAAAGATCGATTGGCAAGGCTGCGGGCCGAACTTGGCGGCTCAGGGCAGACGGGCTTTCTGCCCACACGCTTGGCCTCAGTGCGGCTCTTCTGGTCGGATCATCGGCTGCCGCGCATGCCGTTGGCTTATGATCCGGGCATCGCGGTGATCGTGTCGGGCCGCAAAATCGGGTTTCTGAACGGATCGCGGTTTGTCTATGATGCCGGATCGTACCTGGCCGTCGGTTTGCCGGTCTGCTTTGATTGCGAGACCCATGCCACCCCGGACCGGCCGTTGATCGGCCTTTTTTTGAACGCCGATCAGGCAATGCTGCAAGAACTGTCTGCTGGACTTGCGGAGACGCGCGACGCCAGGCCAGCAGGCCAGACCACGCTCGGGGTTGAGCCACTTAAGCTGACAATGCCGATGCGCGAAGCGGTCACCCGCCTGGCCGATCAATTGTCCGATGACGCCGAAGCACAGCTGCTTTCGCCGGCAACACTGCGGGAAATCTTCTTTCACGCACTCCAGGATCGCCACGGTCAGGCCCTTCTGGCGCAAACTCGGCCCGACAGGCCCGAGGCGCGCATTGCCGCGCTGTTGCGCCGGATCGAGAGCACAGGAGATCGGCCGCCGAGTGTCGAGGAGATGGCGCAGGCCGTCGGCATGAGCCCGGCGAGCTTTCACCGCCATTTCCGGGCGGCATTCGGCGCATCACCGCTTCAGTATCTCAAGCTACGTCGCCTCATCCGCGCCCGAACCTTATTGGCCGATCACGGATCGAGTGTTGCTGAGGCGGCGCATGCGACCGGTTATGCAAGCGCCGCCCAATTCAGTCGCGATTTCCGGACCTATTTCGGTGAGCCGCCGAGCGCAGTTCATCAAAACGCCGCTTGATTTGGTTGTTCCGTCGGATCTGAGCAGGCCCGTCTCTGCCCTAAGGCAACTCGTGGCGGCTAAACGATCATAACGTTTTTTGGGTAGTTTCGGCACGCAGCCGCCGTTCGAATATCAACACGTTGTTTGCCAAAAGCAAGCAAGCTAGTTTCCGGCCCAATCAGGCAGCTCGCGACTTCAGGAAGCCAAGCATTGACTGCACTTTTTCGGTGCGGTGAAGATCGACATGGGTGACAAGCCAAAGTGCCACGGACCAAGCCTTGTTTGGCGATGATATGCGGTGAAAGCTCGAGTCATGAGCGGTGTCATGATCGCCAAGAAAACCCAAGCCTATACCGCCAGCAACGGCCTCGTAATTCACCCAACGATTGGCCGAATCCAATGCCAATTGCTCTGGCAGGACATGGTCCGCCATCCACCGCGCGAAAGGAACACGCGCCTTCTTGGGTGAAGAGCCGACGAAGACGTGACCTTCCAGGTCATCCTCGCTTGCCGGTAGGCCATGACGTTCGATGTATTTGTCATGGGCGTAAAGGCTGAAGGTTATGCGCCTGAAGGGCTGCACAACATAGTCCGGGTGGTCTGGTTTGGGACCCGCACGTACCGCGATATGCGCTTCGCCATATTCCAGCTTGGCGAGATCTTCGCTCGCATCAATAGACACACGGCAATGCGGGTTTTGAGCTCTAAAGGCTGCGACCGCCCCCATGATCAAGCTGGAAAACGGCGCCAGAATGGTCAGCTTGATCTCGCCTTCGATAAGGGCTTTGCTGCCGCGCACGCGGCCTGACAGATCATCGATAAGCTCTTCGGTTTTTTGGGCTACGCGCAGCACATCTTGGCCAAGTTCTGTCAGCGTGTAACCGCGGGCATGACGGATGAAGACCCGTGCGCCCAGTTCCTCTTCGAGCACATCGATATGGCGGTTGACCGTTGCGCGGTGAATGCCAAGTGCCTCGGCGGCCGCACTGACAGTCCCCAGTTTTGCCACCTGATAGGCCGTGCGCAACTCTGCCCATTTGTCCATGATAGCCTGCTCAATTTCCGCGCATATCATGCGGATGACTGCGCGTTGAGAACATTTTTGATGCAGGGCATCTATGTGCTCAACCTCAACAATCAACCAGGGTACATACCCATGAATTATCTATCCATCGCCCTGCGCGCGCTTTTGACATTGGTTTTCCTGGGAGCTGGCGGAGCCAAGCTTATTGGCGTCGACATGATGGTCGAAACATTTGGGGAAATCGGTTTTGGCCAGGGCCTGCGTTACTTCACCGGGATTGTTGAAGTTTTGGGCGCAGCGCTGTTGTGGTTGCCGCACCGACAGATCTTTGGCGCAGCCTTGCTTGGCGGCACGATGGTCGGCGCCGTGTTGACGCATTTGCTCATTCTGGGCCCATCTGCCGTACCGGCGATCATATTGGGCCTGCTTTGCACCGCTGTCATCTACCTGCACCGCGACCAGGTTTCTGCTCTGCTTCAGCGTTCCTGATGCCGGCTGTCGCAACGAGCCGGGAGACGGAGCGCCTCTCGATTGATGAGGCTGCGTTTGGCGTTATCTATGGTGCAATCACAGTGATGGGGGTTCTGGTTGCCACAGGAGCGGACGGGCTGAACCCGCTGGTCACAGCCGGAGTGCTGTTCACCACCGTTTTGGCCGTGGCGCTGGCCAAAGCCTATGCCGACGTTGCGTCCAGCGCTTTGCGATCGGGGCGCAATGCTGACCGAGGCTTGATTGCGAAAAGCTGGGCGCACAGCCGCACCACGTTGATTGCTGCCAATGGTCCAACGCTTGCCATGTTGCTTGGCGCCGCTGGTTTCTACAGCACACATGTTGCGCTGATCTTGGCGCAACTGTGCGCCATTGGCCTGCTCTTTTTCTATGGCGCTCGGATCGGCTTACGACTGACTGGGCGCATTGTTCCCGCAATGCTTGGCGCAGCTTTTACCGGCGGCATTGGGCTGGCGCTGGGTTTGCTGAAGAACGTTTTGCATTGAACTGCGCGGCTTGCCCGGTTTGCGCGCACAGGCTGCGCGTTCAGCGATCTATCGGATGTGTGCGCAGTGCAGCAAACTGACAGCTTCTGTTCCGTTAACGGAGACCTCCCATGAATAAAACGCTTCTGACCTTCCTTCTTTCGACCGCAACGCTTGTCTCACTGCCAGCCCTCGCACTGGCCGATGCGCCTCAGTCTGCGACCGTCCTGGAGTTTGCCGACCCAACAACTCTGTTCGTGGCAGACAGTGCAGGCGCGGCCATCCACGCTTACACCTTGCCGGACATGGCACCAGCGACGCGTTCGGCGCCCTACAATTTGGAAGGGTTCAGTCGCACGCTTGCAGTCAGCCTTGGTGTTGCCGAAGCAGACATCGCGTTCAACGATCTGGCTGTCAACCCAGCTAACCAAGCTGCCTTCGTATCACTGAGCGTTGGTGGATCACCCGCTGTGGTGATGGTGACGCAAGATGGTGCCATCACGCAGCTTGATTTGACAACGCTGCCTTCAACAAGCGCGCCGCTTGGACTGGCCGCCGAAGATGGCGTGACGTTCTGGCGTGATATTCCCGCCGCGGCGCTGACTGTGACCGATATGGATTTTTCTGATGGGACACTGTTCGTCTCCGGCCTGTCGACCGGTGAATTTGCCTCAACGCTGAACCAGATTGCCTATCCATTTGATGGTGTGGCCCAGAACACAAGCGTTGAAGTCTATCATGCTGTTCATGACCAGATGGAAACCCGTGCACCGATCCGCGCAATGGAGATTGTCGACCTTGACGGCGTGCAGACAGTCGTGGCCGCTTACACCTGCACCCCGCTGGTGACGATGCCGACGGCAGAGCTTGCCGACGGCGCTCATGTCACCGGCACGACAATCGCCGAGTTGGGCTATGGCAACACGCCATTGGAAGTTCTCTCGTTCACCGCTTACGATATGCAACAGAACGCCTCGCAGTTCGTTCTGGTCATCAACCGTGAGCTTCAGGCTGATCTGATTTCTCTGGATGCTGTGACCGAAGCTGCCAACGGCCCCGGCCTTACCACCCCTGTGGCGATGATGTCAGAAGCGGGCGTCGAGACCTCGCAGATTCCGATGAGTGGCGTTTACCAGGCCGCTGATCAGGATCCGCAATTCCTGCTCACGCTCAAGCGCAACCTTGATACCGGCGCAATGGATTTGGTGTCCTTCCGCAAGGGCGTGTATCTGCGCCTGAGTGACTTCATCTCAGAGTATGATTTCCCCGACTATGAGTACGCCGACAACCAAGGCGGCGAGGCTATCCGAGGATTTCATAATCTTTTGAAAGCCGAAGAAGGCTTCCCCGATCTGACAGAATAGGCGAGCACGATGCGTCTTGGCTCAACACTGATCAGCCTCGCTGCCATTATGGCGGCGGGGTCCTTGTCCGGCCCCATATTGGCGCCTGCGCACGCTTGCGACTTACCCAGCACAAGCGTTTCGGATGTCTACCCGACAGGAGAAATGTTGCCGGAAAATCTGCTGCGCTTTTATGTCTATTTCTCCGCCCCCATGGGGCAGGATGACATACTGCCCTCGATCACCGTGCTCGATGAAAGCGGCGACCCGCTTGAGGGCGTGTTTCTGAGCAACCGCTATGACCTGTGGTCGGCTGATCGCACACGCTTGACGCTCTTGCTTGATCCAGGCCGTGTCAAAACCGGGCTGGCGGCCAACCAGGCGATGGGTCGCGCCCTCGTGGCAGGGCGAACCTACCACTTGCGGATTTCCCAAACAGCGCTTGATGCCACTGGCTGCGGGCTATCGGCAGCACACTCGGTCTCCTTTCAAGCGATTGATGCTGATGTCACTTCGCCAACACCAGAAGACTGGGTTCTTAGCACACCTCGCACAGGCGCGCGTGATCCAATAACCGTGACAGTCGATGGCCCTATCGATCACCTATCGCTGGCCTATCGTTTGCGTGTGCTGAGGCCAGATGGAACTCCGGTGGCCGGCAGTCTTGCGCTTGAAGCTGCGGAGACCATTTGGCGATTCACACCGCGCGAACCATGGGGGGATACTGCCTATCACCTTCGCATTGATCCGCTGCTCGAGGACCTTGCAGGCAATCGTATGGACGCTGTTTTCGACCTTGATCTGGGCTCAGGTGCTCCCAGCATGGCGCCATCTGATCACCGCATGATCTCGTTCACACCCTTGCCTTGATAGGCACCAACCAAGAGGCATTCATGACATCACATGCAAAGATATTGCCGGTCGAAGATGGCCCCCTCATTGTGACAGACCTGCCCGCTCTGCATGATGGTGACGGCACGACGATCGAGGCCGGTGAAAAGACAGCGCTGTGCCGCTGCGGCCTGTCAGCAAAGAAGCCGTTCTGTGATGGATCCCATAAAGCGGCCGGGTTTTCGAGCGCGCCTGAAACGGCAAGCATCCGCAACACGCCGATCACCTATTCAGGAGACGTGGAGGGCACACAGGTAACCGTGCATTACACGCCGGTTTTGTGCTCGCATGCTGCTGAATGTGTGAAGGCATCGAGTGCGATTTTTGATCCGACCCGCAAGCCCTGGGTGATGCCGGAACAAGGTTCAATGGCTGATCTTCTGGCGGCGATGTCGCATTGCCCATCAGGTGCGTTACGCTTGGAGGTTGGCACAAGCGAGCCGCAGCACATGGTCAATGGCGATGTTGATGTGACCGTTGAGCGCAATGGTCCGTACCGGGTGAAAAACGTGGCCCTTGATGCTGAGTTCAATGGCGCCGGCGCTAGCCAGTCAAAGTATGTCTTGTGCCGTTGCGGGCACTCAAAGAACAAGCCGTTCTGCGACGGATCACATCGCGATGCAGGATGGACTGACGGCTCGGAGGCCTGAACCCAAAGGGCCGCCTCTTGCCCATCTCGGCATTCAATTCTCACGTGCAGAGAATGACCGGCTTTCCGCTTAAATTGCTGCCGCCGCTCGCGGCCCTTAGCCGACCTTGGCTCGCAGTGCGATGCGGGTCTGGAGGTGGCGGCAGTCAGACATAACCAAATGAAGGAAATGCGGACAAAGAGCCCAGCGGATAGCTGAGGTTGGTTCGGACTGAGCGGGTATTCGCTCACCAACCCAAGGGACGTTCAAACTGGTCATCCCATCGGGTTGATAGACAGCAATTGGCCGATCTCAACGACATGATGGTCAAGGTCTGGTCCTTCTTTGATGAAGCCGGTTCCTACCAGCAGCGTCAATCCGTGGACCATCGACCAGGCCAGTTCGGCGTCCCGTCGGGCGTTTTGACCTGACCCAGAGAACTGCTTGACCAGCTCTGCGAACACGTCTTCGCCTGCGTCGCGAACAACCGTTCCTTGGGGCGCGGCCGGCCGGGCGAACATGACGCGATAGAGGCCGGGCCGCTCTAAACCGAAATCAACATAGGCCGCAGCGAGTGCCGAA
>JANSXJ010000288.1 GCA_024743015.1 Hyphomonas sp.
ACCATTTTCGACATGATGTTGCGCTGGATCTCATTCGATCCGGCATAGATGGATGCCTTGCGATAGTTGAAATATCGCGGCGCAACCGTGGCCGCATAGTCCGGTGTTGCGAGATCGCTGTTGGCGCCTGCCCGCGCAACCGCGAACATGTCCTGGACAAAAGGCGCCGCATAGCCGCCAACCGCCTCAAGCGAGAGTTCGGTAATGGCTTGTTGAACCTCGGAACCCGCGCATTTAAGCATTGAGCTTTCAGGCCCGACACCTTGCCCTGCTGACAGCGCCGAGAAGATCCGGAGCTCAGTCGCATTCAGCGACTCAATCTTCATCTCCATGGCCGCAATCTTGCGCTGGAAGTCCGGATCCTTGATCAGCGGTTCGCCATTCGACTGCTCGACGCTGGCAAGCTTCTTGGTCTTGGACAGCATGCTCTTCAGACCTGGAGCATAAGCGTTTCCGCGCTCAAATTGCAGCAAGTACTTGGCGTAGGTCCAACCTTTGTTTTCTTCACCGATCAGCGCATCGTCGATTTTGACGCGGACATCTTCGAAGTAGACCTGATTGATCTCTTGCTGGCCTTCCATCGGGCCATCCAGGGTCGGGAGCGCCGAGATGGAGATACCCGGCAGATCCATCGGAAAGATCAGGAAACTGATCCCTTCCTGAGGTTTGCCTTCCTTAGAGGTGCGCACAAGGCAGAATATCCAGTCGGCCCACTGCGCATGGGTGGTCCAAATTTTTGAGCCATTGAGCACATACTCATCGCCATCGCGCACGGCGCTCATCTGGAGCGATGCGAGATCAGACCCGGAGCCCGGCTCGGAATAGCCCTGGCACCACCAGATCTCGGAGCGTTTGATCTTGGGCAAATGCTCGGCCTTCTGGGCGTCATTGCCAAATGCCATGATCACCGGCGCGACCATCGATTTGCCCATGGGCGACGTCGTTGGAGTACCGGCAGCAGACATTTCCATGTTCAGAATATAGCGCTGCCCTGCCGTGAGACCTGGTCCGCCATACTCTTCAGGCCAGTTCACGACGAACCAGTCCTTATCGTCCAGCTGGCGTTGCCATTTGACCATGCCTTCCTTGTCCAGATAGTTGGTTTTGGACAAGGCATTCTGTCGCCGCATGTCCTCGGAATAGTTCTCGGCGATCCAGTCGCGCACCTCTTTTTGAAAGGCGAGATCTTCAGGGGTGAAAGCGAGATCCATGGTCTGCTCCTACTCGACGATATCGAACATTTCGATTTTCGGGGCCCCCGCCAGACAGGCCCCGAGGCCAGGCTGAGCAGCCTTGAAATAATCGGTCTGCCCGTGTGCCTTCAAGGCGTCACCAGACGCGTACTGCTCCATGAAAATGTAAGTCGTGTCGGAGCCCTTGGCCTTGTACAATTGGTAAGTCAGGCAGCCTGGTTCATTCGCTTTGACCTTGGCCATCAAATCCTTGGCCGTGGCTTCAAAATCAGCTTGTTTTCCGTCCTGGATTTCCAGGGTTGCGACGACACCAATCATGGCAGTCTCCTTGTCTGAAACATGTATGACTGTGACAGTATGGACGTTTACGCGAACGGCAAGCCCTCACCCGGGGAAAGGGCGGGCAAGATGAGCTGACCACCAAACCAAAAAACACCCGGGGCGGAAGACCCGGGTGCTCTGATAGGATCCTGAAGGATCGCACATGTTTTCGACCGGCTAGCGGCGTTGTTTGAGAACCATCTCGAAAACATCGTCCATCGCTGATCCGTCTCGGTCAGCATCAAACAAGGCTCCGAGCATGCCAAGGCCATCTCTTTGCGCCGGTTGCTGTTGCCGTCCGCCTCCGAACAGTCCTCCCAGCAATCCGCCCAGGCCACCGCTCTGTTGCGGGGGTTGCGGCTGTCCACCGCCGAGAATTCCAGCGAGCTGAGACAGCGTGTCGGGTTCCTCGCTCTTCTTCGCGAGCGACCCCATGACCATGGTCGCGATGACGGGCAGCATCTGCTTCAGCAGATCGTCGCCGAGCCCCGTTTTTTCCGATGCCCGGCGCGCGACCGCTCGGCTAACCTCTTTCGAGCCGAGCAGGTGTCCGAGAATGCCATTGCCGTCATCGCGCGTCTCGGCGCGACCGAGCAGGCTCGGCTCATCCAGGTAACGTTTGTGGGACCCTTTGTTCAACGCCTCGAGCAGGGATTCCACGCCGCCTTGCTTGCTGGCATTAGACTTTAGACCAGCCGCCAGGGCCGGAATGAGCGCCGACATGGCCTTCTGAGTCATCTCTTCATCAAGACCAAATTGTTGTCCGAGTTGTTGCTTTGCGGGTTGCGCCTGCGGCCCTGCCAGCAAATCCAGTAATCCTGCCATCGTGTTCCCCTTTGTTGCAGACCTGGAGCCTACGCCTTGCGGGTCAAATCAACAAGCAACGGTGCGCAGGGCCACGGCTTCGAGCGCCTCATCCAGTACATCCAGCCCTGCGCCCGGTTTCGGGCCTTTTTCGCTCAGCGTCCGACGCCACAGGCGCGCCCCGGGCTGGCCGTTAAAAAGCCCCAGCATGTGGCGCGTGATTGAAGACAGCCGAACCCCTTCCTCCAATCTCGCCGCGATATAGGTCCGGTATCGGGCGACAGCGTCCAGCGGATCGATTGGCGCCTCTATCGATCCGAACAGGTCATGATCGACAGCGCCCAGGAGCGCCGGCGTCTGATAGGCAGCGCGCCCCAGCATGACGCCGTCGAAAGTCGCCAAATGGGCTCGGCATTCAGCCAACGTTTTGATCCCGCCATTGAGGATGATGGCCAGGTCGGGCCGCGCCTGTTTAAGCTCGGCAACAAGGTCGTAATCCAGCGGTGGAATCTCCCGGTTCTCTTTCGGGCTAAGCCCTTTCAGCCAGGCTTTGCGCGCGTGGACCGTGAACACCTCGCAGCCAGCATCGGCGACCTGATCCACAAACCCGAACAGCGTTTCGCGCGGCGGATCTTCATCAATCGCGATGCGGCACTTTACGGTGACCGGGATCGAGACGGCTGCTTTCATCGCTGCCACACACGCCGCCACAGTTTCTGGCTCGCGCATCAGACAGGCCCCGAACGCGCCAGACTGGACGCGGTCAGAGGGGCAACCGCAATTGATGTTGACCTCATCATAGCCAAACGCTTCGGCGACACGCGCCGCTTCGGCCATTTTGTCCGGTTCATTGCCGCCCAGCTGCAAAACCACCGGATGTTCTTGTTCCCAAAACCCGATCAGCCGCTTCCGGTCCCCGTGAATGACCGCATCGGCGGTGACCATTTCCGTCCACAGCAAGACCCGCTTGGACAGCACACGATGAAACGCCCGGCAATGCCGGTCCGTCCAATCCATCATCGGGGCGACAGAGAATTTGTATGTCTGTTTGTCCAGCATCAATACCTAACAGAACCAGCTTTGACCTCGTTGGGACCTCCTAACGTCGGTCTTTTGATCTTCCAAGCATATAGATCACGTTCTGTACGCAGAGATGGCGCACAAAATATTGCGTTGATAATCATAATCGACGCAAGAAATCTCCTGATATCCCAGTTGTGTTTGGTGAGTTCGGCGTCTATCCCGATGCCAAATGAAATTCTGGTCCAAAAGGACGATCCGACATGACTGTGCCCTACCCCACGCTGCAATTTGGCCTCACGGAAGAGGCCGAGATGATCCGGGAAACCGTGCACCGGTTCGCGCAGGATGAAATTGCGCCGATTGCGGCAGAGGTCGACGCGACCAATCAGTTCCCACGTCACCTCTGGCCCAAAATGGGTGAGCTTGGCCTGCACGGGATCACGGTGAGTGAGGAAGATGGCGGCACCGGTCTCGGTTATCTCGAACACACAATTGCCGTCGAAGAGATCAGCCGCGCCTCTGCCTCGATTGGCTTGTCCTATGGTGCGCATTCCAATCTCTGCATCAACCAGCTTCGGCGCTGGGGCAACGAGGCCCAAAAGGCCAAACATCTGCCCGGTCTGATATCAGGGGAGCATCTCGGGTCGCTAGCCATGAGCGAACCAAATGCTGGATCAGACGTCGTCTCGATGAAGCTCAATGCGCAAGCCGTGCAGGGCGGCTATCTGCTGAACGGCAACAAGATGTGGATCACCAACGCGCCCACCGCGGACACATTACTGGTCTACGCCAAAACCGACCCAAATGCCGGATCGAAAGGCATCTCGGCCTTCCTGATCACGCCCGATATGGAAGGGTTCACGACGGCACAGAAACTCGACAAGCTCGGCATGCGTGGATCGGACACGTGCGAACTGGTCTTCGAAGATTGCGTCGTTCCGGAAGAAAACCTGGTCGGCGAACTTGGCCAGGGCGCAGAAATCCTGATGAGTGGTCTGGATTATGAGCGTGTGGTTTTGTCGGGCGTCTCGCTTGGCATCATGCAGGCCGTTCTGGACGCTGTTTTGCCGTATATCCACGAGCGTGAGCAATTCGGAAAACCGATCGGCACGTTCCAGCTTATGCAAGGCAAACTGGCAGACATGTATGTCACCCTGTCCACGGCGCGCGCTTATTCTTACGCGGTGGCGGCAGCCTGTGACCGCGGCGAGACGACCCGCAAAGATGCGGCTGGCTGTATCCTCTACGCGGCTGAAAAAGCAACCCAGATGGCACTCGACGGCATTCAGATGCTCGGCGGCAATGGCTATGTGAACGAGTATCCGACCGGACGGCTGCTGCGCGATGCCAAGCTGATGGAAATTGGTGCCGGTACATCCGAAATCCGGCGCTGGCTGATCGGTCGCGAGCTCTTCGCAGAAACCTCGTAACCCATTGCAAGCGTGCGTGTTCTGTGATGGACAACGCGCATGAACCTGAATGACTGCCACAATTTCGCGGATTTTCGACGGCTTGCAAAAAAGCGCCTTCCGAGCCCGATTTTCAAC
>JANSXJ010000341.1 GCA_024743015.1 Hyphomonas sp.
CAGTATCGGCTCGGTCGCCCGCCATGTGGCACCATAACCGACTGTGTCTCCGGCTTCGAGCTGGCGAACCTGCAGGATGGGAGCTTCCAGGGTCAGGCCGGGTCTCAATATCAGGCCCTCTGGCGGATGTCCCCCACCATAGAGCGCAATGCCGGGCCGGGTCAGCGTCTCGTGATAGTCGGCACCCAGCCAGACGCCGCCAGAATTACTGAGACTAAGCGGAACATCCGGAAACGCATTGGAGAGCGTTTTAAGCGCCTCGAGTTGATGGGCATTCATCATCGCGCTCGCATCTTCGGAACAAGCCAGATGCGAGATAATCAGAACAGGGTCCTGGGCTTCACTCGCCACCGCGAGATCGTGGGCATCCTTGGGCGGCAGGCCTAACCTGTTCATGCCCGTATCAAAATGCAGGACGTATCCGCGAGGCATCTTCACGCCGTCGACCAGCCAGTCCGCCATTGTCCGGAACTGAAAACTGGAATTGATCACCGGGATCAGCGCGTTCTCGCGGTAGAGCGCTTCTTCATCAGGTGAAGGACCGTTCAGCACATAGATATTCGGATGGCTGCCAAGCGTCGCGCGCGTCACTTCTGCCTCATGGCTGTGGGCGACGAAAAAGTGGTCGCAGCCTGCATCATGCAAAGCTGTAGCAACCTTCGGCAAGCCGTGCCCATAGGCGTCTGCCTTGACGACGGCTGCCGTCACACCGCCCACTTGCGCAGCGCTGACCGTGCGCCAATTATCGGCGATATTGGACAGATGGATATGGGCGCGCGGTCTCAGGCTCATAAGCGCCGGATTACAGCGCTTTGCGGCAGATGTAAGGCCTATTCCTCAAATGCACCCTGCGATGGACGTGCGAGGTTGCCGAAACGCGTCACGTTGGCATCGAACGAGAGAACGACTTTGCCGATCGGGCCGTGGCGCTGTTTGCCCAGAATGACTTCCGCGGTGCCGTACACTTCGTCCATGCGTTGCCGCCAGGAGGCCCATTTGTCAGCAGCTGCCGGATCGCCGCCATCGGCTTGAGGCTCGGTGCGTTCGAGATAATAGCTTTCGCGATAGACGAACATGACCACATCGGCATCTTGCTCAATCGAACCGGATTCACGCAAGTCAGAAAGTTGCGGGCGTTTATCGTCTCGCTGTTCAACCTGGCGTGACAGCTGGGACAGCGCGATCACAGGGACATTGAGTTCTTTGGCAAGCGCCTTGAGCGTCGTCGTGATCTGCGTGATCTCCTGGACCCGGTTCACGTCGGACTTACCGGACGTGCCCGTGAGTAGCTGAAGGTAGTCGATGATGATCAGGTCAATACCTTGCGCGCGTTGCAGTCGCCGCGCGCGAGCTGCCAGCTGGCTGACCGAAATGCCGCCCTGGTCATCAATGTAAAGAGGCAGATTTTGCAGTTCTTCGGTCGCTTCGCGCAGGGTTTCGAAATCGTGCTTGTCGAGGTCACCCTGCCGGATCTTGTGCGCATTGATGCTGGTACGTTCGGCCAGGATCCGGGTGGCGAGCTGCTCGGACGACATTTCAAGAGAGAAGAAAGCGACCTTGCCACCATCAATTGTCTTGGTTGAGCCGTCTTCTTGTTTTTCACCGCGATAACTCGCCGCGACATTGTATGCGATGTTGGTGACCAGCGACGTCTTCCCCATGGATGGGCGCCCCGCGAGGATGATCAGATCGGATTTGTGCAAGCCGCCCATCTTGTGATCGAGATCATCCAGCAGCGTAGCGATGCCGGCAATTTTACCCTCTCGCTTGAAGGCGGCTTCAGCCATTTGCAGCGACTCGGTCAACGCTTCCGAGAAGGTGGAAAAGCCTCGCCCGGTGGAGCCACGCTCGGCCAGGGAGAACAGCTCGCGCTCGGCCAGCTCAATCTGCTGCGTGCCATCAACTTCACGGTCGTGATGCTGCGCGCGCGACTGAACGCCTGCGCCAATATTGATGAGTTCCCGGCGCATCGCCAGATCGCGGATGATGCGCGCATAGTCCTGGACCTCCGGTCCGAACGCCGCGCTGTCCAGCAGGTCAGCGAGATATTGCGCGCCGCCAATCTGCGTAAGTCGCTCATCTTTCTCAAACTGTTCGCGCAACGTGACACCGTCGGCCACCCGACCATTTTGAATGAGCATCATGCAGGCTTCAAAGATTTCCTGATGGGCGGGTGCGTAGAAATCCCCTGGACGCAGAAAGTCAGAAACGCGCTGAAACGCGTTATTATCATACAGGATTGACCCGATGACGGCGGCTTCCGCGGACAAATTGTGCGGTAGTTCGCGTCCTGGCTCATCCGAATCCGGAATAGGTGAGATAGCTGTGCTCATGCGCAAGTGTTAACCATAGTTATAAGTTTTGATCATCCCCCGGATGCAGGAAACCCACGGACTTCATGCGACTTATCCACAGTTGAGCGCCCCCGCATTCTTGCGCGAAAACGGTGGCTGCAACGCATCGGGTGGCGTTTCTGAATCTATACGCTATGTAGCGCCCTTCGCTCTGATCTGATTCACCAAAACCCCGCGGAGAGCTTTCTTCATGAGCCCGGTCTCAATGCTGTCTAATCTCTCCCAACCGACCTCGATTTACGGCGCACCGTTCGGACTCGACGTGTTGCGCCTGATTGAGGCGCTCGACGCGCGCGGCTCTGCAGCACTTTATGTCGCGCGGGATGACAAGCAGGCGGCGACGGCGTTCAAATTGGCGCAATTCTACCGTCCGTCACTCGAGATTGTGCGTCTGCCAGGATGGGACGTCCTGCCATATGACCGGGTCAGTCCGTCGCCCGCAGTCGCTGCAGCGCGCTGTGCAGGACTGGCATTTCTTGCCCAGCGGGCGGCGAATGCAGAACCGTGCCTCGTCATCACGACGGCGAGTTCGCTGGTCCAGCGGGTGCCGCCAGTCGAGACCATGCGGGCCAGCTCGCTGTCCGTTTATACCGGCGGCAGAATCCAGCAGGATGAGCTGTCCTCGTATCTCTCGATCAACGGATATATCCGCGTTGCGTCTGTGTCGGAGAAGGGTGAATATTCCATCCGAGGCGGCAAGGTGGACATATATCCGCCGACCGGTGATGAACCAGTTCGCCTCGATCTGTTCGGTGATGAAATCGAGACGATCAAGGCGTTCGATCCCGAAACTCAAATCTCCACCCGCGTCCTGAATCGTGTCGCGCTCGCTCCGGTTTCGGAAGTCTTGTTCAATGAGCAAACGCTGGGTTTGTTCCGGACCCGTTATCTGGAGGCGCTAGGGTCGCCGGTGGGCGATCCGATGTATGAAGCGGCTCGAGCTGAGATCCGCCGCGGTGGCATCGAAAGCTGGTTGTCGCTGTTTCATGACCGGTTGCAAACTCTATTCGATTATCTCGGGCCTGGGGTCTTGATAGGACTCGGCGCTTTGTCGGCTGAAGCGGCGAGTGAACGTTTGGCGCAGGCCAAGGACTATTATGAAGCGAGACTCGAAGCAGCCGGAGAAGAGCGCCAGGCCCGGGTATTGCCGCCCGACCATCTCTATCTCACAGAGAAAGAGCTGACTGAGACGTTGCAAACACGCGGCGTCGCCCGCTTCCATAGTGGCTCAGGGCAGGGCGGCGTGGATCTTGGCGGCGCGCAGGGCCGTGACTTTGCACCTGAGCGCGCCCAGCCAGAGGTCAATATATTCGAGGTCGCCGCTGCTCATGCCAAGGCCAAACATGATGCGGGAAAGACCATCATCTTCGGCGCATGGACGGAAGGATCTGCCAGCCGCCTTGAGGGCGTTCTGGAAGATCATGGCTTGCCCGACGCAACGCGAATCTACTCGCTCGAAGCAGCGAAACAGGCCGAGATCGCAATCTGTGAACTGCCGCTGGAAAGTGGCTTTGAAACGGATGATCTCGTTATCATTGGCGAGCCGGATATTCTCGGAGATCGCCTTGCTGCGCCGCGCCGCAAGCGGAAGGCCGCGAACTTCATCGCAGAGGCAGGAAGTCTCAACCCGGGTGATCTGGTGGTTCATGTCGATCACGGCGTTGGACGTTATGTCGGGCTGAAGACGCTGGACCTGGCAGGCGCGGCGCATGATTGCCTCGAGCTTGGCTACAGCAAGGGAGACAAGGTGTTCCTGCCAGTTGAGAATATCGACCTGATCAGTCGATATGGCAGCGAAG
>JANSXJ010000236.1 GCA_024743015.1 Hyphomonas sp.
CCCAACCGATACCAGACAAGCAATCCGTAGACGTAGACGTTTTCAAAGCCCTTAGAATTCCTGAGAATACGGTAAACGTCCAACTACATACGAACCAAAAAGCTCATTAATTACAATGACATGGTGGAAATGGTTAGTTGACTTTTTCGGAGGGCATGGTTCTTATTGTGAGGTGAAGGTCGCAAGGCCTCACCATGACAACAACCCCTTGAAAGGACCCATGTCATGGAACACGAAAACAACGATTTCATCCTCATCCCGGCCAAAGGTGGTGGCGCGCTCGTGCGTCGCAGCGAAATTGCGGGTGGCCGTCCAAATGGTGCGGAAGGTGGTATCGTCTACCTCAAATCCGGGCCATCTGTGTACACGACCGCCAGCATTCCCCAGATCGCGGGATATCTGGAGGCTGAAGTCGCACAAGTCCGAGACAACTAACCAGCACAACATCCGTGCGCTGCTCACTCGCAGTGGCGCACGGACCAATCCGAGGGTTTTGCCATGAAAGAGCGGCGTAACCCTTCAGAAGCCCAGACCGTCCGCCGTATGCGAAGCAAACCGGTAGGGCCGAAAGACCCACGGGCGCGCAACGATGCCTATTGGGCTTTGCGGCAGCAGGGCTATTCAGATGCATTCGCCCGAAGAGCATTTCGCGACATGCTGCCCCGCTTCTATCGTGAGAAGATGGAGCTTTCCGGCGAGTACATCGATGACATCGATCCAGACGATCTTCTCTTTGTTCCGCAGATGAACACGGAACTGAAAACACTTGCCGTGATGGTGCGGCCCGAGCTCACGGAAGACGCAGTTGCGACGGCTTCGCCAAGAGACACAGAGTATACGATTCCGTCAGCAGTGACGCCCGGTTTCGGATTGCGCGTTCGCCCCTCAGGCAAGCGAAGCTACGTGGTCATGTTCAGAATCGCGGGAACAAAGACGCAAGGCAAAGTCACCCTTGGAGACCCCGGAGTTCTGTCATTGGAAATCGCAAAACGGTTGGCGCGGGAAGTTCGGATCGAAGCATTGGCAGGAAATGACCCCCGGCCCATGCACAAGAGCGGCGAATTACTTCGCAGGCTCAAATGAATCAAAGCGCGTCTTGGCCGGGTTCCCCCGTGTTACCCCAGAGAAATAGAGAAACATGGCTCTCCCGCAGGTCCATGCCATCGAGTCCGTGTCGGCGTATAGCCTATGGCAGGTTCGAAACAGGCGCGAGAAACACGCGAAACAAGGAAGAAACGGGTGAGAAACAGTGAAGCATTGCGGTCACCCACCATTGAATCGCGTTTTCGATCTTTGCTGGCGACTCTGTATGTCAATGTTGATGAGCGATGCGATAGGCATCGCCGCTATGAGACGCGCCCGTTCCTCGTCGTGAGACAAGCTTTCACATATGGCGGCCCTCACGAGGCGTGGCCCGGACTGTATGACCGAGCTTGGATGAAAGCGTTTGTGGCAACAGCCCCCAGGATGATGGAAAGAGATACATGGATTGAGGTCTGAATAGGTAGCAGGAAAGAATGATCTTTCATGTTTCAGGATAAAATATCAGGAAGTTGGAAAGTATTCCAAGGATAGATCGACAGGATAGGCGAAGCCAACCCTTACCGATTGGGAGAAATCGGCATCTGCCTTCCGGTGAGGATGGAAAATCCAAACCGGAAGGCTTCAAATCTCATTGAAGTTCAGGAGCTCGACGCACCTTTCGAAATGTAGCGCCTCTTGCGCGTTCCCTGCGCATGATCTCGCGCCGTATTCGCCACCAACGGCCCTGCTCGAAAGTGTTTGAACGATACCATGCGGCATGTTCTTCCACGCAGGCCTTGTCAAAAGCGCCATCATCGTCAATTGCCCACAACCTATCGACTTCGGCCAATATCTCATTGTGCGGGATCAGAGCGGGACGAATGAACCCTTCCCAAAACACCCATGCGAAAGCACCCCAGATCGGGGAAAGACACAGGAACCAAACAGCAGGTTCTAGCCATGATCGCCAATCAGACATCGATTTTGACTGCCGTTGTTTACTACATAAAGTTCTATCTCTACAACAAATAGTACATGGCTGAAACGGAGTCTATGCAGAACAAAATGTTCGCATGGACATTTTTGCAAAAAGGCTCCGGGAGCGAGCCGAACAGATGGGCATTTCAAACTCTGAAGCAGCACGGCGTGCCGGGTTAGAGGAGCGCAGATATGGCCACTACATCGCGGGTCGGCGCGAGCCAGACTTGACGACGCTTAAACGGATCGCCGAGGTGCTGCAAACCACGCCGAACTGGTTGCTCGGCGTCGCGGTCTCGCAAGAAGACGAGCCAGAGAAAGCAGCGTTCATTGATAGATTTGCAAATGCTGCAAAAGGCATGAACGCAGAAGAACTCGAACTGGTGGTTATTCAAGCCGAGGCGGTCGCCGCGAGGAAGAACACCAAAGGGAAAGACAAATGACGGCGAACGCGCGCAATGGTAATGGCGATTTGAGCTTTGAAGCGGACCTGTTCAAGGCCGCTGACAAGCTCAGGGGCAACCTTGAACCTTCCGAATACAAGCACGTCGCTCTCGGTCTCATCTTCCTGAAATACATCTCCGAGGCATTCGAGGCGCAGCGCGCCAAGCTTGAGCAGGAGGAGTACGCCGACCCGAACGACCCCGAGGAATACACCGCTGCCCGCGTTTTCTGGGTGCCCGAAATCGCCCGCTGGTCTTACCTCAAGGACAACGCCCGCACCCGCGATCTCGAAATCACCGACCCCGTCACCGGCAACAAGAAGAAGGTCGATATCGGCGGGCTGATTGACGCGGCGATGGAGGCCATCGAAAAGGCCAACGCAACCACGCTCAAGGGCGTCCTGCCCAAGGACTATGGCCGCCCGGCGCTCGACAAGGCCATGATCGGCGACCTTGTGGTGCTCTTCTCAGACGTCACCATGCACACGGAGGGTGAGAAGTCCCGCGACCTGCTGGGCCGGGCCTATGAATACTTCCTGTCGGGCTTTGCCGGGGCCGAGGGTCGCCGGGGCGGCGAGTTCTTCACCCCCCGCTCGGTCGTGCGCGTCATGGTCGAGATGCTGGAACCCTATCGGGGCCGCGTCTATGACCCCTGCTGCGGATCGGGCGGCATGTTCGTGCAGTCGGAAAAGTTCATCGAAGACCATTCCGACCAACGCCACGTCGAAGAGGCCAAGCGGCAAATTTCCATCTATGGGCAAGAACGCAACCATACCACGTGGAAGCTGTGCAAGATGAACCTCGCCGTGCGCGGGATCGATGCCGACATCCGCTGGAACAATGAAGGCTCGTTCATCCGCGACGAGTTTTCCAACACCTATTTCGACTTCATCCTCGCCAACCCGCCCTTCAACGTGTCGGATTGGTGGCGCGAAAGCCTGGCGGAGGACATAAGGTGGGAGGGCTTCGGCACGCCGCCAAAGGGCAATGCCAATTATGCCTGGCTCAGCCACATCTACCACCACCTCGCCCCGCGCGGCACAGCGGGGGTGGTGCTGGCCAATGGCTCCATGTCCTCGCAACAATCGGGCGAGGGCGAGATGCGCAAGCGAATGGTCGAACAGGACGCGGTGGACTGCATGGTCGCCTTGCCCGGCCAGCTTTTCTATTCCACGCAAATCCCCGCCTGCCTGTGGTTTCTGGCGAGGGACAAGAGCGCTAATGGGCACCGTGACCGGTGCGGCGAGTTTCTGTTCATCGACGCGCGCAAGCTGGGCGTGATGGTCGACCGCACGCGGCGCGAATTCACGCCCGAGGATATCGCCAAGATCGCGGGCACCTATCACAGTTGGCGCAACAAGGACGGCGGCTACGAGGACGTGCCGGGCTTCTGCAAATCGGCAAGCAAGGAAGAGGTAGCCAAGCATGGATACGTGCTGACACCTGGGCGCTATGTCGGTGCGGAGGATGCCGAGGACGATGGCGCGCCGTTTGAAGAGCGGATTGCGGGGCTGACAACAAAACTTTCGCGGCAATTTTCGGAAGCTGATCGCCTAAAGGAAATGGTCAGCGTGCAACTTGGCTTGGTGCGCCGTGATGCTTGACTGGAGACCTTCGACTTGGGGTGATGAGATTGCACTCGAGTACGGCAAAGCCATTCGTGGCTATCAGGTAGCTTCTGGAAAGTACCGAGTTTTCGGCACAAATGGTTCCGTAGGGTGGACTGAAAAAGCCTTAGCTCAGGGTCCCGGTGTGATTTTGGGTCGGAAAGGCGCTTATCGGGGAGTGCATTTCAGCGAGCAGCCCTTCTGGGTGATTGACACGGCATACTACGTGCGACCGCTGCACGATGAATTGGACATGCGGTGGCTATACTACGCCATCAAATTTAATGAGCTAGGAAACATCGACGACGGTTCGCCTATACCCTCAACTACGCGAGCAGCCGTATATGTCCGTGACCTCGATGTTCCTAAACTGCGAGAACAAAAAGCAATCGCCGCCGTCCTTTCCGCCCTCGACGACAAGATCGAGCTGAACCGGCGGATGAATGAGACGCTGGAGGCTTTGGCGCAGGCGATCTTCAAGGATTGGTTTGTCACCTTCGGCCCCACCCGCCGCAAGATGGAGGGCGCAACCGACCCCGTCACCATCCTCGGCGGCCTTATCCCCGACCCCGCCAAAGCCGCCCCCCTCGCCGCTCTCTTCCCCCACAACTTCGGTGAGGATGGCCTGCCGGAGGGGTGGGATAGCTACGCACTGGAAAAGCTGGCTTCACTCTCAAAGGCCTCATTGTCACCCAGCAAGACGCCCGACCAAGTATTCGAGCACCACAGCTTGCCAGCATATGACAAGGGCGAAGAACCAGTGGTCGAAAAGGGCAGCGCCATCCGGAGCAATAAGTTCGTTGTTCCGAACAATGCCGTGCTGCTGTCGAAACTGAACCCGGAGATATCTCGTGTCTGGGTTCCTAATCCCAGCGCTAGCGACCCTCAGATTGCTTCGACGGAGTTCTTAGTTCTTGTCCCGAAAGAAGGGGTCGGACGCAGCTTGCTTTGCGCCATCTTCCGCGACCCGAGCTTTCGTTCGGGCCTTGAGGGGATGGTGACCGGGACATCAAAAAGTCACCAACGCATTTCTCCTCCTGCTCTCATGGAGAGAGAAATCGTGCACGGCACGTGTGATGCCTTCAGGGGGTTCGATGATCTGGCAGCTCCGCTTCTGGATAAGCGCCTTGCGCTGCGAGCTGAAAACCGCACCCTCGCCGAAACCCGCGATTACTTATTGCCCAAACTGATGTCCGGCGCGGTGCGCGTTCGGGATGCATACGCCGTGGCGGAAGTGGATGTCACGGCTGCTGCACCTGTCAAAGAAACGAGCGAAACGGTTGTCGCCTTCCCCACCGACTTACTGGGCGGACCATATCTCAGTCCAGAACAGGATACCGAGCGTGACGCCGTTATGGTCGCGTCTATCGTGGCAAGTTTTCGTGATGGTGACACGGTGGTTGGCAATGTCAAAGTGCAGAAAGGTTGCTATTTCATTCGCCGGCGCATGGGTATCTCCGTGCAGACATTTGAGAAACAAGCCGCTGGTCCCTATGACCAGACCCTCAATCATGAGGGCGGTCGCGGCGAAGCCCTTTCCCGGCAATGGATTGGGCGTTCAAGCCGCGCTACATCATCGGGAAAGGTAATCGCTGGCAATGTGCCGGGAGCCAAAGCCCCTGAAGCTCATGCACTCGTCAAACACTACAGCATGGACGACGCGATCAGCTGGACACCCGCAAAAACCTCGCCTTGGTTTCCGGTTTATGATTCACTCGCAGCATGGAGGTGCTGCGATGAAACCCGAAAGCCTGTTTTCCCTGTCTGACCACCTTGAACGGCTGAGCAAAGATGGCGATCCGCTCGA
>JANSXJ010000069.1 GCA_024743015.1 Hyphomonas sp.
CATACGCCCCATACGGCTGGCCATGTAAGGTAAGACACGCACCATGATTTTTCGAATATGGCCTGAATTTAGTGCTGTCTCTTTGATGAGCCTGCGCTTCATTGCGCTGATCGTTTCCGTGATCGCGCTACTTGCGTCGGCTGCGTTTCTCACCACGCGGGGGCTTAATCTGGGCATCGACTTCGCGGGCGGTGCTGTGCTCGAAATCGACAAGCCCGAAGATGTTTCTGCGGATCAGATCCGTAACAGGGTCACAGAGCTGGTTACAGGCGATGTGCAGGTGAACTCCGCGCGAGGCACCGGAGCGAATGCGCCGGAAATCGCGGTTATCCGGTTTGAGCCACAGCCGCCCGTCGGCGATGAAACACCCGACGAAGCCCAGAATCGGGCAGGGGATGTTGTGAGCGCTGCGATGCGTGAACTGATCGGTGAGGAGAGGTTTAACCTCCGTTCGGAAGCTTCGGTTGGACCGAAAGTGTCAGGCGAACTGTTTCGGTCCGGTATCATCGCGCTGACGGTCGCTCTGACGCTGATGATGATCTACATCTCGTTTCGCTTCCAATGGCAGTACGCACTTGGCGCCGTGGCAGCGCTGTTCCACGATGTCATCCTGACCATGGGCATGTTCGCGTTGACGGGTTTCGAGTTTAACCTCGCCACCATCGCGGCCTTGCTGACGATTGTCGGTTACTCGATGAACGACACGGTGATCGTGTTTGACCGAGTGCGTGAAGAAGCGCGAAAATACAAGAAGCTTGAATTGGCCAAAGTCGTGGATCTGGCGATCAACGCAACCATGTCGCGGACCTTGCTGACCTCAAGCACGACCTTGCTGGCGCTGCTCTCGATCTTCCTCTTTGGTGGTCCCGTACTTCGCGGAATGAGCTTCGCGCTCATCTTCGGCGTGATTGTCGGGACGTATTCTTCGATCTTCGTCGCTTCAGCCGTCGTGTTGCTGCTGGGCATCGACCGCGGCGACAAGCCAAAGCGTGAAGTCGAAGGATTTCAGGGCGTCAGCTAGACGCCCTTTCAATCCGATTGGTGCTTAGCCGTGCAGGCGTCCGCGAACCTGGTCTTCGAGCGCCTGACAGACTGCATCTGCGACCTCATCAGCTGAAGATCCGTCACCCAGAGCGGCAGCGCGGCAGGCCTGAACGTGCAGGTTTACCAGTGCAGCTTCGGTCTGCAGGTCATCAATGCCGGTCACGAGCTCCTGCAGAGACCCTGACAGGCGAGTGAGTGCGCCCCCGCCATATGCGCCTGAGGCGCCATGCAGATTGTGTAGCGCGCGGCGAAACGCATCCGCAGATTCATCATCTGCCGGTTCGGCACAACAAGCTTCCCAGGTGCTTTGCAACAGATCGAGATCGTTCTGTTTCCAGGATTCGACAGCTTCGGATGGCTCAAGCTCAACTTCATTCGGGGCGGGCGCTTCAGACTCAGCTTCGGCGGCACCAACCACTCGCGTGATATCGAGCTCGGTGAGGAGATCAGAGCCGGATTTCGGCTTCTTGAACATATTGAATAGCGACTTAACCATGCGGTGAGTTATAGCAAACACGGCTTAACAAACGACTGATTAAATAGCGAAAAAGGGTTAAGCTCAGAAGGCGAATTGTTCACGCAATATACGCTCGTCCAGCGCGTGGCCGGGATCAAACAGCATGGTCAGGTGCTGTGTGCGATCAGCGCGGATGGACACGCGTGTCACATCTCTGACTTCCTGATTGTCTGCTGCGGCAGCCACCGGACGTCGCCGCGGGGCGATGACGTCAATGTCGACTTGAGCGTCGTGTCGGAGCAACGCACCGCGCCATCTGCGGGGGCGAAATGCGCTGACAGGAGTGAGGGCGAGTAAATTAGCTCCAATCGGCAGGATCGGACCGTGCGCTGAAAGATTGTAGGCAGTTGAACCGGCAGGCGTCGCGACCATGACGCCGTCGCATGACAGCTCGGCCATTCGCTCCTTGCCATCGACGATAATCCGAAGCTTGGCGGTTTGCGCGGTCTGGCGCAGGATGGACACTTCATTGATTGCGAGGCACTGATGCCGCTGATCGTGAACATCCGTCACATCCATACGCAGCGGCATAACCATGGCCCGCTCAGCGCGATCGATGCGCGCAATCAGATCGTCTTCGTCATATTCATTCATGAGGAAGCCAACCGTGCCGCGGTTCATGCCATAAACCGGCTTGTGGTCTTCAAAGCGTCGCCGCATCGCTTCCAGCATCGCGCCGTCGCCGCCAAGTGCGACAATGACATCGGCTTTTTCCTCATCAAACTGCCCATACTTTTTGGTCAGACGGTTCAGCGCTTCCTGCGCTTCCGGACGTTTTGAGGCGACAAAGGCGATACACGTGGTCATGCGCCTCTATGTCGGGGGCATCGGACGCGGGGTCAAGCGCCGCCTTCAATTGCCCAAACGGAAGCTTGTCGGTACAATACCGTCAACAGATATACCGGAGGAATATCCATGGCAGACGGAATGCAGATCACAAGCCTAAAAGGTCAGGTTAGCGAAGAGGAGTGGAAAGTCCGCGTCGATCTCGCCGCGATGTACCGCCTGACAGCCCTGCATGGCTGGACAGATATGATCTTCACGCACATTTCGCACCGCGTTCCCGGACCGGATCATCACTTCCTGATCAACCCATATGGCATGTTCTTCGAAGAGATCACGGCGTCCTCTCTGGTCAAGGTAGACCTCGAAGGAAACGTGGTTCAGGAAACGCCGTATTTCATCAATCCTGCTGGTTTCACCATTCACTCTGCGATCCACGCCGCGCGGGACGATGCGCACGTTGTCATGCACTTGCATACCGATGATGGCGTTGCCGTCTCCTGCAATAAAGAAGGTCTGCTGCCGCTGAGCCAGACCGGAATGCTGGTGCGACACGACCTTGCCTATCACGTCTATGAGGGAGTCGCGCTGGATCACGGGGAGCGCGAGCGGCTCGTCGCCGACATTGGCAACAAGAACAACATGCTGCTCTACAATCACGGCACGCTGACCGTGGGCGGGACAGCAGCTGAGTGTTTCCTTCGTATGTTCTTCCTGGAACGAGCGTGCTCCATGCAGGTGCGGGCGCTGACGGCAGGGCGTGAAAATATGGTCATTCCGTCGCAAGAGGTTCAGGATGTCGTGAAAGGACAGGCGAATCCGGAAGGCACCAAGACACTTGCAAACATGCTTGCTTGGCCAGGCCTGCTGCGGAAACTGGACCGCGAAGCTCCGGGCTATGACGTCTAGAGAAAGTCTTTATACGGGTATTCCCGTATGGGTTTTCGCAGTAGTGCGTCCATTGATACCGTTTCAATATTAGGGGCTATCCCTTACATCCCGGTTCGTACGCAACGGAACAGATCTGCCATGAAACACTTGAAAGCTTTCGAAAGCGCGCTGGATACGATCCACGAAGAAGGGCGCTACCGGGTTTTTGTCGATCTTCATCGGCACAAGGGCGAGTTCCCGAAAGCAACTGCCCGGTTCGAACATGGCGAACGCGAGATCATCGTCTGGTGTTCAAATGACTATCTCGGCATGGGCCAGGATGATGATGTCATCGATGCCATGCATGAGGCGATTGATAGTTTCGGGGCGGGCTCTGGTGGAACCCGCAATATTTCCGGAACGACCCGCTATCATGTGGACCTGGAACGGGAGCTTGCAGACCTGCATTGCAAGTCAGGCGCGCTGTTGTTCACGTCTGGCTATGTTTCGAATGATGCGACTCTGTCGACGCTTGGTAAGATCCTGCCAAATCTGATCATTTATTCTGACGCTTTGAATCACGCCTCAATGATCGAAGGCATTCGCCGTTCGGGCGCGGACTATCGCGTGTTCCGACACAATGATGTCGAACATCTTCGCGCGCTGATGGAAAATGATGAACCGGACCGACCGAAAGTCATCGCTTTTGAAAGCGTCTATTCGATGGATGGCGATGTTGGTCCGATCGAAGCGATTTGCGATCTGGCGGACGAGTTTGACGCGCTGACCTATCTCGACGAAGTGCATGCGGTTGGCATGTATGGCGAAGAAGGTGCAGGCGTTGCGCAACGCGACAATGTCATGCATCGCCTCGACATTGTAGAGGGCACGCTTGGCAAGGCGTTCGGCGTTATGGGCGGCTATATCGCAGCGCACGAAACGATCATCGATGCGATCCGTTCGACGGCCTCAGGCTTCATTTTCACAACTTCCACATGCCCCGTCATGGCGGCTGGGGCCCTGGCAAGCATTCGCAAGCTCCGCTCTGATGAGGGCCGCAAACTGCGCAAGTCTCATCAGGCGCAAGCGGCCCTGCTGAAGCAGAAGTTCAGGGATGCCGGATTGCCGTTGATGGAGAGCGAGACCCATATCGTACCGCTTCTGGTTGGTGATCCTGAAAAGTGTAAGGCCTTGTCAGACACGTTGCTGTTCGACTTTGGCATCTACGTCCAGCCGATCAACTATCCCACCGTTCCGAAAGGAACGGAAAGGCTGCGGTTCACACCAGGGCCGGTGCACACCGAAGCGATGATGGACGACCTGGTCGCTGCGATCCTTGCGGTCTGGAAACAGCTCGGACTGGACGAGCAAGCGGCCTAGTCGGCGCGCTTTCGACCCAACCCAATTTCCTTGGCAAAGGCTGAACGCCGCTTTGCGTAATTCGGTGCAACCATCGGATAGTCACTCGGGAGTCCCCAGCGTGCCCGGTATTCCTCGGGCGTCAGGTTGTATCGGGACCGCAGATATCGCTTCAGCATTTTCAGCTTACGACCGTCTTCGAGGCAGATGATATGATCCGGCGTGATCGATTTGGAAATCGCAACGGCAGGGTCCGGGCGAGGCGGTGCGGTTGGTTCCTCTGAGGCCAGTTCCTGAACAGTTTGATGCACAGTCTGGATCAGATCGGGCAAGCCACTTGCTGGAACCGGATTGTTGGCTACGAATGAAGCGACAATATCAGTCGTCATCTCGAGCAACTCGGCATTTGATTGCTGGGGCATGTGTCGGCTCTTTAATATTTATCTAGAAACCCGCTCTCCGTCGGGCTCGGACACTATAGAAGCAACGAATCGACCAAGAATTCAACCTTGTGGTGCTAATAAAACGTGGATTGGTTTCCTGTCGGTCGCCCAGTATTCGAAGCCGAAAAAGACTCCTTGCAGGGCGCGGCGTGTCGCCGTACATGGTCGATCAGAATTAGGAATAGTGCCATGCCAGACACCAGCCATCCCAAACGTTTCGACACTGCGACTTTCTTTTCTCAATCGCTTCAAGAGAGAGATCAGGACGTATTCGCCGCGATTGCGAAAGAGCAAACGCGCCAGCAGCACCAGATCGAACTCATCGCCTCCGAGAATATCGCCTCGCAGGCAGTCCTCGACGCACAGGGCACTGTGCTTACGAACAAGTATGCCGAAGGCTATCCCGGGCGACGCTATTATGGCGGGTGCGAATATGTCGACATTGTCGAGGACATCGCGCGCGATCGCGCCAAGCAGATGTTTGAATGTGGGTTCGCGAACGTCCAACCAAATTCTGGATCGCAGGCCAATCAGGCAGTCTTCCAGGCTCTGATACAACCCGGCGACACAATCCTGGGAATGAGTCTGGATGCCGGGGGGCATCTGACCCATGGTGCACGACCCAACCAATCGGGCAAATGGTTCAACGCGATCCAGTATGGTGTGCGCGAAGACGACCATCTGATCGATTTTGATCAAGTTGAAGCGCTCGCGAAAGAGCACAAGCCGAAACTGATCATTGCCGGTGGTTCGGCTTATCCGCGTCAGATTGATTTTGCGCGGTTTCGCGCGATTGCAGACGAAGTCGGCGCGATCTTCATGGTCGATATGGCGCACTTTGCAGGTCTGGTGGCCGGTAAAGCGCACCCCAATCCGCTCGATCATTGCCATGTTGCCACGACGACGACGCATAAAACTCTGCGCGGCCCTCGCGGGGGGATGGTGCTGACCAATGATGCCGACATCTCCAAGAAAGTGAACTCAGCAGTCTTTCCCGGAATCCAGGGCGGTCCACTGATGCATGTCATAGCAGGAAAGGCTGTGGCCTTTGGTGAAGCGCTCACGCCTGAGTTCAAACAGTATGCCGCAGATGTGGTCGAGAACGCCAAAGCGATGGCGGCGGCTGCAAAAGAGTCGGGAATGGATCTCGTCTCAGGTGGCACGGACACGCATGTCGCGCTGATTGATTTGCGCCCGAAAGGTGTAACGGGCCGTGATGCCGAACAGGCGCTGGAGCGCGCCTATATCACCTGCAACAAGAACGGCGTTCCATTCGATCCGGAGAAGCCAATGGTCACGAGCGGAATACGCGTCGGTTCTCCAGCGGGGACAACTCGCGGGTTTGGCATCGAAGAGTTCACTCAGATCGGAAAATGGATCGGCGAAGTGGTGGATGCCGTCGCCACGGGCGACAGTTCAGCAACCGAATCGAAGGTTCGCGCAGAAGTTGAAAAAATGACGGCTAAGTTCCCGATTTATAACGGCTTGGGGGCCTGACCGATTGCGCTGTCCTTTCTGCGGATCTGAGAATACGGCGGTCAAGGATAGCCGCCCCGCGGAAGACAATACAGCTGTGCGCCGTCGACGCGGCTGTGACAGCTGCGGCGCCCGGTTTACAACTTTCGAACGCGTTCAGCTTCGCGAAATCATGGTCGTCAAACGCGATGGAAAGCGGGTGCCTTTCCAGCGTGAGAAGCTTGCGCGCGTGATCGCGATTGCCTTACGAAAACGCCCCGTTTCGACCGAGCAAATTGATCAGATCGTCTCCGGTATCGCTCGAAAACTCGAGAGCAGCGGAGAGATTGAAGTTGCGTCTCAGGACATTGGCGAGCTCGCTATGGAGAGCCTCCGTGTTGTCGATCCGGTCGGCTATGTACGCTATGCCAGCGTCTATCGCGACTTCGACGCGCCGTCTGATTTTGCGGCCTTTATCGAGCAATCCGAGTTGGACGAGGACTAGCCCATAATGTCCCGCCCTCAGGTTACATTAAAAATTGCCACCAGCATGGATGGACGAATCGCGCTCGCCAATGGCGTGAGCCAGTGGATCACAAATAGTGAGAGCCGCGCGCGGGTTCATCGCATGCGGGCTGACCATGACGCGGTTCTGGTCGGGGTCGGAACTGTACTGGCCGACGATCCGCTGCTGACGGCGAGGACCGTCCCGCCACCTGAGAGACAGCCCGTTCGGATCGTCGCCGACAGTCGGCTACGAACGCCCGCCCACGCCCGGCTTTTGACGTCTCAAGGTTTGGGGAAAGTCGTTTTGGCCAGCGCTGAGCCGCCAAAAGGCTATCCAGATCATGCAGGTGAAAACGGTCCGGAAGTCTGGGTCGTGCCAGGCGAAGACGGTAGAGTATCGCCGCATCGATTGTTGGACCGCTGCGCTGTTGAGGGGCTTTCTCGGATCTTTCTCGAGGGAGGTGGAAAGCTCGCCGCGAGTTTCATCAAGGCGGGCCTTGTCGACACGATTCACTGGTTTCGCGCGCCCATCCTGATCGGCGGAGACGGTTTGCCTGCCGTCGGGGCGCTCGGCCTATCCGTCATGCCAGATGCGCCGCGTTGGCGCACTGCCGCCACGGAACGGATTGGGGATGACACCCTGGAGACTTATGTTAGCGCCTAAGCTCGACAGGAGGGCTCTATGTTTACAGGTCTGGTGACCGATGTCGGCACGATCCGGAAAGCGGAAGACCGTAATGGTTTGCGCCGTTTTGAGGTTACGTGTTCCTACCCTGCCGATAGCATCGAGTTGGGGGCTTCGATCATGCACTCCGGGGTGTGTCTCACCGTTGTCGATTTTGGTGCGGATGGAGACGGCAGCTGGTTCGCGGTCGAAGCAGTGCCTGAAACCCTGTCTCTGACCATCCTTGGGGGATGGGAGGTAGGGAGCGCGGTGAATCTTGAGCAGAGCCTGAAGCTCGGGCAAGAGCTCGGCGGCCACTTTGTCTTCGGACATGTGGACGGCGTCGGAGAAATCATTTCCGTCGAGCCTGAAGGTCAGAGCTACCGAATTACCATTCGTCCTCCAGCTGAGATCGCCAGATATTTTGCGAAAAAAGGGTCAGCAGCGATCAACGGTGTTTCTCTGACCGTCGCTGACGCTCTACCCAATGGTGATTTTCAGGTTGCGATCATTCCGCATACTTGGGACGTCACCACGCTCAGAGAATTGCAGCCCGGGTCCCGGGTTAATCTTGAGATCGATATGCTGGCGCGCTACGTGGCCCGCATGATTGGCGTCGATGCGCCGACCCCGCATGACGCCGAAGGAGCCAAAGATGGCTGAAGACTTTTCTGCAGCAATTTCCAGCATTGATGAGATCATTGAGGATGCCCGCAACGGTAAGATGTACATCCTCGTCGATGCCGAGGATCGGGAGAATGAAGGCGACCTGATCATTCCAGCGAATTTCGCGACGCCAGAGGCTATCAACTTCATGGCGAAGTTTGGTCGCGGGCTGATCTGCCTGGCAATGACCGGCGAGCGGGGGCGCGCTCTCAATCTGGATATGATGGCGCGCGAGAACCGGGAAAGTATGGGAACGGCGTTTACAGTCTCTATTGAGGCCGCCGAAGGCGTCACGACCGGCATTTCCGCTCATGATCGCAGCCATACGGTCCAGGTCGCGATCGATCCCATGTGCGACGCCGCTGATATTGTCTCTCCGGGCCACGTTTTCCCTCTGATTGCCAAGGATGGCGGCAGCCTGGTCCGGGCTGGACATACTGAAGCCGCGGTGGATATTTCGCGTATGGCGGGCCTCTATCCCGCAGGTGTGATCTGCGAGATCATGAACGATGATGGCTCCATGGCACGCCTGCCGGAGCTGGTCTCGTTTGCACAGCTTCATGGATTGAAGATCGGCACAATCGCTGATCTGATCGAGTATCGCCGCAAGCATGATCGGTATCTTGAACGCCGCGTCGAAGCACCGCTCGAGAGCGCTTATGGCAACGGGTTCAAGACGGTCATCTTTCGAAACACTCTCGATGGCAGCGAGCATATCGCGATTGTTCATGGTGCGATTGAGCCTGACAGCACCACGATCGTTCGGGTGCACCGCACGGACGTTCTTGCCGATATCCTCGGCGAGAAGGGGCCACGCGAGGGGCTGGTGGAACGGGCGATGAAGATTATCGCCGATGCCAAAGAGCCTGGTGTGGTTGTTTTCGTCAATACGATGCGCCCCAATGCGCTGGCAGAACGGCTTGGGATGAAAACCTCGGAGCCAAGTGACACTCATGCACCGTTACGCGAATACGGGGTTGGCGCACAGATTCTGCGCGAGCTCGGTGTGCGCAAAATGATTTATCTCTCAGATACCGAACCGACGCGTGTTGCCGGACTGGATGGCTATGGGCTGTCCATCGAAGGCTGGCGTCCCCTTTCTGAGCGTCCCCTCTCTGACAAGGAACCGACTTAATGGCACGTCATCGCATTTTGATTGTGAACTCTCCGTACTACGCTCATATCTCCGAGGAGCTCGAGAAAGGTGCGCGCGAAGCATTGGAAGCATCGGAGGATGAATGCGAGGTTGAGACCATTATGGTTCCCGGTGCGTTCGAAGTCCCAGGTGCCATCGCGATGGCCGCCGATAGTGCGAAATATGACGGCTATATCGCTCTTGGATGCGTTATTCGGGGTGAGACCACTCACTATGATTATGTTTGCGGCGAGAGCGCACGCGGATTGATGTTCCTGTCGACTGATCGCCGACTTGCGATTGGATACGGAATCCTGACGGTTGAGAACGAAGCCCAGGCGCTGGTGCGGGCCGAGCGGAGCCAAAAGAATAAGGGCAAGGATGCTGCGATCGCCTGCCTGGAGATGCTGAAACTTCGCAAGAAGTTTGTTCGCTAGACGCAGGCGCGACTAATCGCAGTGCCCGTATACAAAAGGGCATGGCTTTTTCGGGCCACCGATGGCAAGGACGCGCGATGAGCGATCAGAAACTCCCATTTGAGGTCATTCGCGCCCGGCGTGCGGGCGCCCGGCTTGCGGCTGTGCAGGCCTTGTATCAGATGGAACAGACGGGTCAGAGCGGGAAAGCAGCGATCCGTGACCTGATGGATGACCGACTCGGCCTGGGACCGGATGAAACGCCCGTGGAAGAAGCCGATCCGGATCTCTTCAAGTCAATCGTCAATGCCACGATTGAGCACCAGAGTGTGGTGGACAAAGCTATTCTGGCGCGCCTGTCTAGCGGCTGGAAACTGTCGCGCCTCGACTCCACAACGCGATCCATTCTGCGCGCTGCGACTGCGGAATTGGTCGCGCACCAAGAGCTTTCAAGGCGCATTCTGCTGGATGAATATGTCTCGCTTGCCCACGATTTTTTCGACAAGACCGAGGCGAATTTCGTGAACGCCGTTCTCGACAATGTCTCAAAAGACTTGCGACCCGAAGAGGCTTAGGTCTTAGTCTCTGGCGGAGACCGTGATGGACGAAACTGCCTGGATCAGACGCTATATCGCCCCGCTGGTGACCGCTACGGGTGCGGACGAGTTGCGAGACGACGTTGCGTTGCTGACCGCACTCGGACCAACCATCGTGACCATGGACACTCTGGTTGAGGGCGTCCACTTCCTACCGACAGACCCAATCTCGACGGTGGGCCAGAAGCTGGTCCGCGTGAACGTTTCCGACATTCACGCCAAAGCCGCGGAGCCCCTGGAAGCTTTGTTGTCCATTGCTTGGCCGAAAGGGCGACCCGAAGAGGCGTTCAGCGCCCTTTTGTCGGGGATTGCGAGAGACCTGGCTGAATTTTCGGTTTCGCTTATTGGCGGCGACCTGGTTCAGCATTCGGGACCGCTGACTTTGACGCTGACCATGACCGGGCGGTGCATCGGGAAATCTCCTATCCGTCGAAGTGGTGGTCGGATTGGTGACGTCTTGTACGTCAATGGAGAGATTGGCTGGGGGCATTTGGGTTTGGAGGCGGCGCGCACCGGCGGCAACGAACAGATCGCCGAGCGCTATCGGGTGCCCAGGATCAGCCCATCCTTCTCGGCCCAAACAGTCGCGGACTTGGCGTCAGCCAGCATGGACGTCTCTGACGGTCTCTTGATCGATGCGTTACGCCTGGCCGAGGCCTCCAAGTGTGGCGCGCGGATCGATCTGGATCGTGTGCCTCTTGCAAGGCCTGACGAGGACGTGGCGAACATTCTGGCGCAATGTACGGGTGGGGATGACTACCGGGTCCTGATCAGTGCTGGGCCAAATCTGGAGATTCCAGGCTTCACCGCGATCGGAACACTGACCGAATCACCCGGTCTCGTGCTGCGACATCGCGGGCGGCAAATTAACGCTCCATCAACTCTTGGGTTTGAGCATTAGGCAGAATTGTAGAGTTACGACTCGCGCCTAGCGCGATTATCCTTGCGAATGCGCTGTGGCTGTAGCAGTCATGGTCTCACAAACACACAAGGCAGGGCTGTGAGAGATCTGTCTGATATAACAGGGAGGAAGGGCTAAATGACCCTCTGGTTTTGGATAGCCTTAGTCGCGGCTGTGCTCGCGATTGGCTTTGGATGGCTGCAGAGCCGATCCATTATGAAAGCGGATGCGGGTAATGACCGCATGCAAGAGATCGCAGCTGCGATCCAGGAAGGCGCGAATGCCTATCTCAGCCGTCAGTACCGTACGATTGCGATCGTGGGTGTCGGCGTGATTGTGATACTGGCTATTTTGTTCCGTAATTGGGAAGTTCCACTCGGCTTCGTCATCGGCGCGGTTCTATCTGGTGCGGCTGGTTTCATCGGCATGAAAGTGTCTGTGCAGGCCAATGTTCGTACCACCCAAGCGGCCAGTACCTCCTTACAGGACGGCCTTTCCATGGCGTTTAAATCAGGCGCGGTGACAGGGCTTCTCGTGGTTGGTCTCGCGCTGCTCGGCGTGGTGGCGTATTATGGCCTCCTTGTCGGTGTTGTTGGCTACGAAGAGAGCAGTCGAAAAGTCGTTGACGGGCTCGTTGCACTTGGGTTTGGCGCTTCATTGATCTCCATTTTTGCGCGTCTCGGCGGCGGTATCTTCACCAAAGGTGCTGATGTTGGTGGCGATATGGTCGGTAAAGTGGAAGCCGGTATTCCTGAGGATGATCCGCGTAACGCCGCAACCATCGCGGACAATGTAGGCGACAATGTCGGTGATTGTGCCGGTATGGCGGCCGACCTGTTCGAAACCTATGCTGTGACGATTGTTGCGACCATGGTTTTGAGCGCGATCTATTTCGGTGGGACAAGCTATCTCGGTGCGATCCTGCTCTTCCCGCTGGCGATTTGTGCGGTCTGCATCATCGCTTCGGTGATCGGGACGTATTTCGTCAAGCTGGGCAAGGGTTCGACCAACATTATGGGCGCGCTCTATAAAGGCCTCATCGCGACGGGTATTCTGACTGTGGGCGGCCTTGCCATCGCAGTGAATTATGCGCTGCCAAACGGCTTCGGCGAACTCGAAGGCGCAGCAACAGCGCTTGGATTGACGGGCGCCGTCACGGGTATGGATTTGTTCCTGTGCGGCGTCGCCGGGCTCGTTGTGACCGCGTTGATCGTGGTGATCACCGAATACTATACCGGGGTCGACTATCGCCCGGTGAAATCTGTGGCTGAGGCGTCTTCGTCGGGTCACGGTACGAACGTGATCCAGGGTCTCGCGGTCTCTCTAGAGTCGACCGCTTTGCCAGCCATCACAATCATCGCAGGCATCATCCTGACCTTCAATCTGGCAGGCCTGTTCGGCATTGCCATCGCAACGACCACCATGCTCGCTCTGGCGGGTATGATTGTCGCGCTCGACGCATTCGGTCCCGTGACCGACAATGCCGGCGGTATCGCTGAAATGGCGGAGCTGCCAAGCTCCGTTCGCGACACCACGGACGCACTCGACGCAGTCGGGAACACGACGAAAGCCGTGACCAAGGGCTATGCGATCGGATCTGCAGGCCTCGGCGCGCTGGTGCTGTTTGCAGCCTATAATGAGGATCTCAAATATTTCGCCCAGAACGCGGCGGAGAGTTCCATCCTGTACGGCGTTTCGGTCGATTTCTCGATCGCCAACCCATACGTCGTGGTCGGCCTGCTCTTCGGTGGCCTGCTACCGTTCCTTTTCGGCGGCATGTCGATGATGGCGGTTGGCCGAGCTGCGCAAGCGGTGGTCGAAGAAGTTCGCTCGCAGTTCAAGAACGATCCGGGCATCATGGCCGGTACGTCCAAGCCGAATTACGGCAAGGCGGTTGATATTCTGACCTCGGCAGCGATCAAGGAAATGATTGTTCCGTCGCTCTTGCCGGTTCTGTCACCCGTGGTTCTGTTCCTGCTGATCTGGTGGATCGCAGGTGTCCCTGCAGCGCTTGCTGCGGTTGGCGCTATGCTCCTCGGTGTCATCGTGACCGGCCTCTTCGTGGCCATCTCAATGACCTCGGGCGGCGGTGCCTGGGACAATGCCAAGAAGTATATCGAAGACGGTAATCATGGCGGCAAGGGCTCGGAAGCTCACAAAGCCGCTGTGACCGGCGATACGGTTGGCGATCCTTACAAGGATACAGCAGGTCCAGCCGTAAACCCGATGATCAAGATCACCAATATCGTGGCG
>JANSXJ010000402.1 GCA_024743015.1 Hyphomonas sp.
AATGAAAAATAAAATCGCCGCGATCGGCAGACCGGCGGCGTCAACAATCGTGATCTTCTGGAGTGGTCCCATCAGCTCACCGTTCGCAAAAGCGATCAGCAGGAAGCTTATCATGCTGATGCTCCCGCCGATCAGGGCCGCCCATCGCAGGTTGGGCTGGAACGCCGCCGCAGCGAATGCTGCCCCGACCAGTCCAAGCAGAATGGCGCGATGCTGCAGCAGCGTGGTCAGGACTGTGTCCTCGGGTGACACGCCGTACAGAGATGCAAGCTGACGCGGCGCAATCGCTGCGACCGCGGGCAGCAAATGGATCGCCGCCAGAATACCGAACAGGAGAGCAGTCACGCTCACGCTTACAGGCCTTCGCAGAATGTCTTGTAGGCGGCAGCGTCCATGAGCCCTTCTAACTCAGCAGCGTCGGAAAGCTTGATCTTGCAGAACCAGCCTTTGCCTTCCGGATCCTCGTTTACGGTTTCAGGGGCATCGGCGAGATCGCCATTGCCTGCCGTCACTTCGCCGCCCACCGGGGCGTACACATCGGAGGCCGCTTTGACGCTTTCCACGACCGCCATGTCGTCCCCCTTGCCGAAGCTGGCGCCGGCTTCCGGGACCTCTACAAAGACCACATCGCCCAATTGTTCCGCGGCATATTTGGTGATCCCGACGGTGCCAATGTCGCCATCGACGGCAATCCACTCATGGTCTTCTGTAAAATATGTGCTCATCTCTCTCACCCCGTTAGCGTTTGTAATTTGGTTGGACGAATGGCAGGTCGCAGACTTCTGCCGGGCGCGCCTTGCCGCGCACCATTAGATCGATCTTGGTCCCCGGTACGGCGAGATCGGCGCGGACATAGCCCATCGCAATTGGTCGATCGACACTCGGCCCGAAGCCGCCGGACGTCACCCGGCCGACTGGCTCGCCATTCACCTGAATTTCGGTGCCTTCACGCGCAGGCGCGCGTTCGAGCGGCTGGATCCCTACCCGTTTCTCGGCCGGCCCATTCTCAAAGGCAGCGAGGATGCGCTCCGCTCCGGGAAAATCCCCACGTTCGCGCCGCGACTTCTGAATCACCCAGCCAAGATCGGCTTCCACCGGATCACGGCTGGTATCCATATCGTGACCGTAAAGGCAAAGTCCGGCTTCGAGGCGTAAACTGTCTCGCGCGCCAAGACCTATCGGCTTGACCCGCTCATCGGCGAGTAGCGCTTCGACAATGCCCAGGCCGTACTCATTGTTTGGGAGGAGCAGTTCGAAACCATCCTCGCCCGTATATCCGGATCGCGACAGCATGATTTTCTCATCGCCGCGCTGCAAATAGGCACAGCGCATGAATTTCAGCTCTGCTGCTTCCGGATAGTGTTCGACGAGCACCGCTTCCGCTTTCGGACCTTGCAGCGCCATCAGGATACGATCGTCTGCTTTCTGAAGGGCGGCTTCATCGCCAAGCTCGCGTTCGATATGGGCCCAGTCCTGCGCCTTCACCGCGCCATTGACGACGATGTAGAGCATCCCATCCAGCCCCTCGCCGGGCATGCGGGTGATGATCAGATCATCCAATATGCCGCCGGACTCGTTCAACAGAACCGATAGACGTCCCTGCCCCGGTTTGAGGATCGCAATATTACTCGGGACCAGGCGCTCCATGAGCGCGGCAATCTTCTCATGCGCGCCGTCCTGTCCGAGGCCCTCTTTTAAGAACAGGAAACACGGCCCCATATGCGAGACATCGAACAGGCCCGCATGTTCACGGGTCCAGAGATGCTCCGGCTTCACGCCTTCGAACCGAACCGGCATTTCATAGCCCGCGAACGGCACCATTTTACCGCCATGCGCGATATGCAGATCGTAAAGCGGCGTGCGCTTCAGCGGGTGAGAGGACATCTCAGCCAAATTGGGCGCCTTCCAAAGCAGGACAGATCACGCACGGAGCGGACCTGTGCTGCCCCCGCTGTCCTGGCGCCTGAGAGATTCCGCCCTGATCAAGTCCGGGGCTTGCTCCTTCGGCGAGGCTGCCGCGTTTTGCGCGCCTCTTTCCAGCGTGTTGAATCCGAACCGGTCCTTTTGCCTGAGCGTTTCCGGGGCGGTTGCGCCTTCGGCGATCGGAAGTTCGATTCTCTCCCGGAACGGATTTGTTGGGATTTAGCTAGTCCGAATCCAGAGCGGCGGCAAGCCCCGCGGGCACCAGCACTCAGACGATGGCGCAAACTGCAGCAAAGTGCGCGACGGTACGGCAACCCTGCCCAGCCTTCGCGCATGAACGCATCATCTGACCAGTCTCAGCGAGGTCAGGAGCAAGGCAATATTCTCATATGCTGACGCCAATTCGGTATCCGTCGAAGCCTCGAAATAGCGAGTCGGGTATCCGGCACAGGTTTTCAGCGTTTCCTGACCGTCCGCCGGCGCATTGAAGGCCACGGAGTAAATGATGATCCCCTTGTTGCGCATTTCTTCGCACAGTTTTTCCGCTTGGACGCGGCTACTTCCATAGGGACTGTGATAGGACATGTTGAACGCCCCATCCGTCATCACGATTACGACTTTGACGACGTCGGCTTCGTCATCAGCCCGCGGTTTGGAAGCGGCTGGCCAGATATCGCTCCAATTTGGTGAAATCAGGTACCAGGCCCAGGCAATCCCAAGATGCCCCGCCGTCGAGCCGGCAGCGCGCAGGCCGTCAATGTTCGCGTCAAACGCGTCCAGATCCGAAGTTAATGGGAGTATCTGACTGCCCGGACACGTTTGAGCTTGCGTGACCCATGCGCCTTCGCCCGGTGCCCGGTCATCCCAGGCACCATCTCCAACACGTTCTGACACGCATCCTGGCATCCACCAGAGGCCTTCATCGTCCAGATCAATATCTTCGCCCCAGGCATATCGCCCATATTTTCCAGCATTGACGGCGGTGCCGTAACTGACGGCAGAAACGCGAATATCTCCTGCAGCCCGGGCGGTCACCATCGTCTCGGCGGCATCCTTCGCCGCGGTCTTCAAGGCCTCGAGCCGGGTTCCATGCATTGAACGAGACACATCCAGCACCATTGCGACATCGACTTTTGTCCGCGCGCTCCCGGCTGTGGAACTAACACTGATATCAATGGTATCCCGCGTCAGCGACCCGCCCAACATGGCTGGAAAGGAGCATTTTGCACTGACCGACACATCGCCCGTTTCATCATCCAGACCTGTCGTGGGAGCCCCACATGTGAGATCGCTGCGACCGGTGAGCATGTTCGACCTAAATGCGTTTGCGACGATCGCATTGACCTCTTCGTCAGTGTGAGTGCCGCTCGCAAACGCTTTGGCGCCGGACAGTGAGGCCGAGTCTAAAGCAGACTGCATGAGCTTCCTGGAGTTGAGCTGCGAGGCGCTGTCTATGGCGACTGCCAGGCTCAGCATGATCGACAG
>JANSXJ010000091.1 GCA_024743015.1 Hyphomonas sp.
AGCATGTCTCGATCGTGGCGATAGGTGATGCGGAGCATTTCCACTCCATAAACATCATAGCGCCCGGATTCGCGCCAAAGATCGGCCTGCTGCAGGGTAGGCATCAGCATTTCGATCGCCCCGGCCCGGTCCATTTCTTCGCGGACAATCTGCTCAATCTTCTTCAACACCCGAAAACCGAGGGGGAGCCAGGAATAGATCCCCGCCCCATTCTGACGAACCATACCGGTCCGCAGCATCAGCTTATGGCTGGCAATAGTTGCATCAGCAGGCACATCTTTGGAAACGGGAATAAAGTAGCGGGAGAGGCGCATCGGCGTATCTTTTTGTTCAGTTTGAAACTTTTCCTCCTGTTATGCAGAACTGTCTGGCTTGGCTAGAGGCAAGTGTGGTGCTTGACGCAGCGCCGAATGCGGGCAGGACTGGTGGCGATGTTGTTTTTTGACTCCATTTTGCGGTTTCCCGCGGCAACGCTTCTATTCATCCTCGCGATACTAGCTCTGCGAGATGCCCGGCAATTGGTGCAGGGTCGAATAGTCGTTATTCTCTCCCTGACGCTGGGGGCCATGTTGATATCGACCGCGCCACCAGAAACGCGCCCCCCTTCCCCCTTGTACGAAACGCTTCGAATATTCGACGTCGCCAACATCGTTTTCGTCTGGTGGTTCACATTGTCTCTGTTCGAGGACGATTTCAGACTTCGTCGCCTCCATTGGGGTGTGCTCGGCCTGTACATCCTGATTTCATTGCCGCTGCGGATCGAGTTTCTTCTTGGATACAGCAATGCCATTCCTTTCATCGTCGATGTGATGGGCCGCGTCGTCGCCGTCGGCATGGTCACGCATATGTTCTGGACGGCTCTGTCAGGATTGAAAGACGATCTGATCGAATCTCGCCGCAGAACGCGATTGTGGTATGTCACCGCCACCGCACTCGCCACCAGCCTGATCATCCTTGGCGAGACCTGGTATACGACGATTACGGGCGACCATAGCGACCCGCCCTTCATGTCATTCCTGCGTTCAGCGATAATCCTGCCGCCCGTGTTTGCAGGCGCTTATCTGTACCTGGCGTTCCGAAGTGAAGCCCTATTGTTTCAACCAGTCGCGCAACCTCGACCGCCTGCTGTTTCGGTGTCGCCGAAGGACCAGGCAACCCATGCACGCCTTGTCGCCGCCATGGAAGACGAGCACCTTTATCGTGAACACGGCCTCGGGATTGGCGATTTGGCGGACAAACTAAGTGTGCCGGAGCACCAACTCCGCGCCTTGATCAATAAAGGCCTTGGTTATCGCAATTTCGCAGCCTTCCTCAATCAATATCGACTCGCCGAAGCAAAGCGCGCGCTCGCGGACCCTGAGCAGGCCCGTACGCCGATCCTGACTATTGCCATGGATGTCGGCTATGCCTCGCTCGCCACGTTCAATCGAGCCTTCAAATCTGAAGAAGGCATGACGCCCAGCCAGTTTCGCAGCGAAGCGCTGGCAAAAGCTGCGCAATCTTAGAAAAACATCCTCATTTCTGAAATTGTGCCGCCATTTTCGCGGATGCGGAGCCAGCGCGCGAGCTCTGTGATGCACTGTCCTCATCGACAGACGAGGATAATCACAAATGGAACTCATCCCTTTCTTCACAGACTATCTGGGACCGCGCATCCTGAACGGAATTCAGTTTGAATCGACGCGTTACGCCATGGGGACGCTGTTACATTCTTTGTCCTTTGGGTATTGCTCCATCGCTTCATCGAGACGCGCAAGATTCGTAAGGCCACGCCGCGCACCAAGCAGATTCAGATGGAGCTGAAACACTCCTTCAAAACCGTCTGCGTTTTCGTCGCGATGGATATATTCATTTTCGAAGCGGCCGATATTGGGCTGTTCCAGAAATATGACGATTTCGCCGAGTATGGCATGCTCTGGTTCTGGATCTCGATCCCGCTTCTGATTGTCCTGCACGATGCCTATTTCTACTGGACGCATCGCGCCATGCACACCGCGAAGCTCTACAAGCGGACCCATATGCAGCATCACCGCTCGCACAATCCAACCCCGTTTACGGCCTACAATTTCGCTGCCGCTGAAGCGGTTATCATGTACATGTATGTGCCAATTGCCTTGATATTGATCCCAACGCACAGCCTGGCCCTCTACATCGTGCTGACGATCATGATTTTCAAAAATGCGCTGGCCCATTGCGGCTATGAAGTCTTCCCGCGTCGCTGGGCGCGCCTGCCAGTGCTCGGATGGCTGACCACAGTGACACATCACGACATGCACCATGAGCGCGGCACTGGAAATTTCGGCTTCTATTTCACCTGGTGGGATCGCTGGATGGGCACCGAACACCCAAATTATCTGGAGCGCCTTGATCAACAGGAAGCCCGCGCCAGAGCCATTAAAGCTGCCCGCCGCGCAGCCCGGAAACGGCCTAAGATGGTGCCAGCCGAATAGGCAAAACCGTCTCTCGGACCCTTAGACAGACCGGAGCGCGCTCTTGCTCCGGTCTTTTTTTGTCCAAGTGTCTCATCGACCCGAGGCACAATTGACATTCAACTTGCCGATAATAGAGCTGAGAGATGCTCCATCGCCTGATTGCATTCGTATCTTTCGCCCTCTTTGCTCACGGTGCCACGTCTCCGAGCAGCGCGCAGCCGTTTGAACCGCCAAACATCGTGATCCTCTTGGTCGATGACGCGGCTTTGATGGACTTTGGAGCCTATGGCGGAGAAGCGCTCACGCCGAACATTGATGGGCTCGCCGCCCGCGGCGCGATGTTTACGCAGTATCGAACTTCGCCGCTTTGCTCACCGTCTCGCGCGATGCTGCTCACCGGCATGGACAATCATCTAACGGGAATAGCGACAATCCCAGAAGTTCTTCCCGATGAGCACGTTGATCAGCCCGGCTATTCCATGTCGCTGGAGCCGGGTGTTCTCACCCTTGCAGAACATTTGAAACCGCATGGCTATCAAACCTTCATGACGGGCAAGTGGCATATGGGCAGCGGCGAAGGCGACTTACCGTCAGATCATGGTTTTGATCGCTCCTTCGCGCTTGATGCATCCGGCGCAGATAATTGGGACGATAAATCCTATATGCCCTTCTATCACGATGCGCCCTGGTATGAGGACGGCAAGGCCGCGTCCTTGCCGGACGATTTCTATTCCTCCGAGTTTATCGTCGACAAGATGGTGTCCTATCTCGACGAAGCTGACGCAGACGCGCCTTTCTTTGCGTTCCTCGGCTTTCAGGCCATTCATATCCCGGTGCAGGCCCCGCCAGAGTTCACGGCCCGCTATGACGGGGTTTATGATGCCGGCTGGCACGACTTACGGGAACAGCGCCACCAGAAAGCGATGGCCCTGGGTCTTGTTCCGCAGGGCGCTGCCCTCGCTCCCATGCCTGAGGGGTCAAGAAACTGGAACGAACTCAGCGAGGACGAGCGCGCTGTCTACGCGCGGCGGATGCAGGTCAATGCAGGCATGCTGGAAGCCATGGACCTGCATATTGGGCGTCTGATAGACTATCTACGCGGCACCGGGCAGTTTGATAGCACCATCTTTGTTATCACGTCGGACAATGGTCCGGAGCACAATCGCGGTGACAATGACTCGCGCCTTGCCCTCTGGATGCGATTCAATGGTTACCACATTGATATTGAGGGCGTCGGCGAACGGGGCAGTTGGGGCTTTATTGGTCCAGAATGGGCGAATGCCGCGGCATCGCCGGGTGCATTGTACAAGTTTTACATGGCTGAGGGCGGAATACGCGCGCCCTTGATCATGTCCGGGCCGGGAATTGCGGTTCAACGTGTTGATGCGATGAGCCTGGTCAGCGATGTCGCGCCGACCCTGCTGGACCTGATCGGGGTAAATACTGATCCTGCGTCCAGAGAGGCGATGACCGGACGCAGCCTGAAACCGGTTCTCACCGGCGTGCAAGAGCAGGTCTACGCCCATGACGACGCAATCGGCATGGAAGTGTCCGGCAACTCCGCGCTCTACAAGGGCGACTTCAAGATTACGCGCCATATGCCGCCGACGGGCGACGCGACCTGGCGGCTCTACAATATGGCCGAGGATCCGGGTGAAACTGTCGATCTGTCCGCGCAACTACCAGAGAAGAAGGCCGAGTTGCTCGCCGATTATCAGGCTTATGCAGATCGCGTCGGCGTCCTGGAAATGCCAGATGGATATGACTCACTCGTCCAGATCGAGGCGAACACGCGCGCGAAACTGCTGAAGCGCTATGGCTGGATGGTGATCGCTTTCGGTCTCTTCCTGTTGGCTGTCATCTATGGCGCCTGGCGATTGACCAGAGGCTTTCTATTCAGCAGGCGAGACGTCTGATGGATCGGGTCTGATCTAGAAATGAGCACGCCGAAATTAATCGAAGAAAAACAACAATAAAACTTGGCATTAGACGCTGTGATTGCCAGAATAGATCCCGGAGAGAAGGTCCGGATCAGAATGCGTGAACCGTTTGAGAGACGCACAGTTGCGGTGCTATCGACTGACATGGTCGGCTATAGCCGCATGATGGCACTCGACCCGGACGCCACCGTTCATGCGATACGATTTTGCGAACACGCCCTCCGACAGAGCGCAGACAGCTATCGAGGCCGCCTTTTCTCACGTGCTGGAGACGGTTTTCTGGTTGAATTCAGCTGTGAACCCGATGCCGTTCAAGCGGCGCTCGATATTCAGGCGCATTTGCGGTCGCACAATTCAGAGCATCCACTCGAGCGTCAGATCTGGCTGCGTGCCGGAATTCACTGCGGTGAGGCGATTATCGACGACGACAACTTGCATGGCGATGTCGTGAACATTGCCGTACGATTGCAGGAAACGGCCCCGGCCGGTGGCATGTTGATCTCCGACGCGGTCCGAGACTCGCTGCCATCAGACCAGCGCCCGCCCATGTCCAGCCTCGGCGTGATGCGGTTCAAGAACATTCCGCGCCCAATCGAAGCGCTTGAACTCGAAGTACCGGGGGCTGACGGTGCTGTGCACATGAGCGACCCTTTTGAGATCGACATGGCAGCACCAGTGTTTGGATTTGGCGGCCGCTCGGCAATCGCGATTTTCCCTCTGAACAATTCATCTCACAGCTTGCAACACAGCCACATCCCTGAAGGATTTAGCGACAATCTGATCGTGGCTCTGTCGCATATGCGGCAGGTTCCCGTCATCGACCGCAATTCCAGTTTCGCGCTGGCCGCAGAACGTGAACCGCATCATCGCGCCGCCGCCCGTCTGGGGGCACGTTATTTTGTGACGGGAGAGTTCGCGGATCACGGACCGCAATTTCGGATCTCGCTGCGCCTGTATGATGGTTCGACGAGCCAAATTCTCTGGTCCGACAGCTACTTGCTCGAACCAGATGAAGTCATCGCGGCGCTCGAAGAAGTCTCGGATATTGTTGCGGGTACGCTGGAGGGCCGGCTGGAGCAGGCTGAAACCGTCAGAGCGCGAGCCAGTCGTCTCAGCCGCTCCAATATCTCAGACCTGGTCTGGCGCGGCCGCTGGCATCTCAACAAGCTGACCCACAAGGATTCAGAGCTCGCGCGCGAAATGCTCGAAGCTGCGGTCGATCAAGATCCCGAGCATTCCGAGGCTCTTATCCAGCTCAGTTTCTGGCATTGGCTAGATTGCTGGACACAGCGCAAACCCAAGCAAAATATCGAAGAGTTCCAAGCGCTTGCTCAGCGAGCGATGGCGTCCAAACCACATGACAGTCGGGGTCATTTCCTGATTGGTGCAGCCGAGATTCTGCTTGGCAATCCGGAGCAGGCACTTGGACATTTCCAACAGTCACTCGCCTTGAATCCGAGCCATGCGCACGCGCATTCGCAGATCGGCAGCTGCCATATGTTGATGGGGCAACCAGACAAGGCAATCTCGAGCCTGGATGCTGCCATACGACTCAATCCGCACGACTATTATCTATTCGTGACGGTCGGTGAGCTGGCATGTTCATATTGCATGAACGGTGACTATGAGCGGGCAATTTCGCTGGCGCGGCAATCTCTGGATTTACGGCAGTCCTATTGGCACGCGCGGATGACGGAGATCACCGCTCTCGTTCAATCTGGACAGAAAAAGCGCGCCGCGCAGGCGCTTGATGCGTTGCTTATCCGACGCCCTGACTTTTTCGAGAAGCCCTATATCGCCTGGCTTCCGTTTCAGGACAAAAAGTGGAACCGATTTTTCGAGGACGGCTTGGCTCAAGCACGAGCAGTAAACCTCGATCTGGAAACGAAGAGACACCCGAGCACCGCGCTTTAGAGTGACCCGGGTCACGGTCCGGATCACATCCTTTCGCTAGCTTGGAGCCGGATGATTGAGGAGAGTCGCGTGGCCGAAGCGAAATATTATGATCGCATCAAGGAGCTCGAGCGCGATGAAGCGGGGAAGCCTGCAGACAGACGCACTGTGGACGATACTGAATTCGACTTCTCGAAACTGAAATCGAAATCACTTTTTGCCCGGATCATTGCAAGACTGTTCCAGCAACGATGGCTCTACGCATTTCTCAGAACCTGTTTTCCGGTCTTGAAGCTTAACGGGATCTATTTCGTCACACGATATGAGGACGTGGAGTATATCCGCAAGAATGATGCGAGGTTCGAGGCCCCGTATGGGCGAGAGATGGATGCGCTGACGGGCGGAGCTGGCTTCCTGCTCGGAATGGGGCGCGGCGCCGACTACGACCGGCAGTTTAAGTGCATCATGCACGGCGTAGCCGGACAGCCCGCAGCCTTTCAACCGGGTGATCTGGACAAATTCGTATTGCCCAAGGCCAGCGCTGCGGCAGACCAACTGATCCAAGCCGCCGCCGGTGAGTTCGATGTCATAGAGGACTATCTCAACCGTATTGCCGTAGAGACCTGCTGCCACCATTACGGATTGGAGCCGGAAGATCCCAACGCTTTTGCGCGCTGGTTGATGTCTCTGAGCGCGCTCCTTTTTGCCGACTATAATGGAGCCGAGGAAGTGCGAAACCTCGCAATGGCCGGCGCCAAGCGCATACATCCGGTGACCAATACCGCGGTCAAGCAGGCGAGGTTCTGTTTGGAGTCCCCGAGTGCCGCTGCCCAACAACACGGACAAGCGTATTGTGACTGGATCACCGACACCGTCATCGGCAGGCTTGTGGCACAACAACTTGCCGACCCCGACGAGGGTCCAAGCGATGAAGATATCCGCGGGATGATCATGGGCCTCGCCGTCGGTTTTGTTCCAACAGGTGCCGGAGGCGGTGGCGGAATCCTGGAAGTTCTATTGAGCAGACCAGCGGTCATGCGGCGGGCCGAGGATGCCGCCCGCGCAGGCGAGGATGGAGTTTTAGAGCGCATTTTGCTTGAGGCGATGCGGTTCAAACCGCCCATCCTGCCGGGCCTGCCACGCTACGTTACGTCGAGCGCCAAGAATGACGCTGCCGCCTCTCGGAATAGACGCGTCGACAAAATCCCGGTGGGCGCGACCATTCTGGCAGCGTCCTTCTCCGCCATGTTTGACGGTCGCAAGTTTGGTGGCGGGATCAAGCGGTTTGACGAATCCCGCGAGCTGACAAATGACGACCTCTCCTTCGGCGGCGCAGATTTTCTGCATTACTGTATCGGCGAACAGATCTTTCGGGTCATGATCACCCAGGCGTTCAAGCGCCTTCTCGTATGCGAGGACCTTAAGCCCGCGTCGGGTCAAGCCGGCAAAATGGAGCGTACCGGCCCCTTCCCCGTCCACATGCAGATGACGTTTACGCCCGAGACTGGACTGCGGCGCCATTCGATGCTGACCATATGCGTGCCACTCGAGCATCCAGACGATGCCGCGAAGCTCAATCGCTGGCTCGATAAGCTCGGCAATCCAGCGAACGAGCGGGTAAGCCAAGCTTTGATGGCGCAGCCTCATATTCATTTTGCACACATGACCGCCATTGCCGACACAGTGAGGAGTATTCCCGCCAACCTCCTCATCGAAATCAACGCCGATGGCGATGCGGAAACCGCGATTACCGCTTTTGTTGATGGTCTTTGGGACCATGACCTATTCCAGAAGATCATGATGACCGCGCTTGGGTTAAACACGGCTGATCCAGATAAAGTCAAGGCACGCTTGCTGAGCCACAATTTCCAACTGAAAATCACGCCGTGGCCGGATCCGAAGAACAAGACCATGGGGCTCAACTTTAACGGCCTGCCGGAACAATCCGTGCCGCAAATCGATGCGGAAAAACGGCTTGCGCAGGATGCCCGCGGTCACTTGGATACGCTCCTGCAGAGGCGCGGCGGACAAGATCCCTCGGCGCGAGATGCGGTGATGTTCATCCGTCGGCAGCTGAAGCATGGTGGCGACCAACGTGAAAGTGCCAGACTGGTGCGCCCGGTTCAGAAAACCCCTACAGTGTCTCGGCGGACAACATTGCCTCTCAGTGAAACGCTCGGTCTCTATGCCCGCGACCGTGGATTTCTCATCACGGTATTCGGATCTATCGGCGTATTCTGGCTCTGCTATTTTGTCTTCCTGAACGGCGGCATCCCGCACGACTTCACATGGTCCGACCTGGGCCATCTGGCGATTAACGCGGTTCATATCGGCCTGGCATTCATCCTGTTCTATGCCGCCCATGGCCTGAGGCAGCTTGCGTTTGGAAGTGGCTCCAAGGCGAGCAGGATTGGCTGGGCGCTCGCAACACTGCTGGTTTATCTCATCGTGGCGCCAATCGGAATCTGGGGCGCTGGATCGATCGATATGACACCGCAACCAGATTATCTCTCTCGCCTCTACACACTCGCAGCGCTCCTATGGGCGGCTGCTCTGTCTATAGTGTTCGGATTTCTGCTCTGGATTTCGGTCGTGCTGGGATTTGGCTGGCTGTTTCTGCGCCTCTTGAAAGCCAGCGAAGAAGGAATACCGCCCGAAGATACCGATCTCGATCAAAAAAAGTACGAAGAGATCATGACGCGCGAGAACCAGCCCGATCACGCGCAGAACCACATTGTTTTCGTCACGCCGCTCAAGGACAATCCGAGCTGGCTGCGCCGCGTCACAATGTTTATCGGCTTCTATTTCATCAAGACGCTGGTCTTGTATCGGTTCCGTTACGGCTTCGTCCTTGATCTTGGGACCATTCATTTTGCCCGCTGGTTCCTGCTACCCAAATCCCACACGATGGTGTTCTACTCGAACTATGACGGTAGCGGAGAATCCTATTTCGAAGACTTCGTCACCAAGGCCCGGTGGGGACAGACGGGCGTCTGGAGCAATGGCAAAGGCTTTCCAGAAACCGAAAATCTGCTCTTCAAAGGCGCGAAGGATGCGACCCGATTCAAAAGATGGATCCGGCATCATCAGCAAGTGTCCCGCTTCTGGTTCGCGCGTTTCAACGAATTATCGACCCGCGACATTCGGCGCAATGCGGTCATTTGCGAAGGGCTCGCCAAAGCGAGGACCGATAACGAATACCGCGCGCTGATCGAACTGATGACATCTCGCCCGCGCACCGACGACATGCTGGAATCACGGGAAATTCAGAGCCTGCTCTTGCGGGGAATGGGGAACCTCAAAGCAGCACGTATGGTCGCCCTGAATTTCCCGCCTGAAGGAAAAACCGGTAACGCAGCGCTCGCTGCCTGGCTGGCGGATCTGTCTGGGATGTCCACAGCGCCGACCCACGCTGGAGCGACCTTCGATGGCCGGGTCGACAAGGACGAAGCGCAGGCCATCAATGTCGCGATCTCGCCAAGGGGCTTGAGGCGCCTTCGCCTGCATCAGCTGCATCATGTGCACAAAGATTTGGCGAGCGACAGTTTCTCCTCCCTCCCGGGCGCTTTTAGGAGCGGGATGACGAGCGCGGGACGCAAACAAATCCTCGGTGACACCAATCACGAAGATTGGACTTGGGGCAGCGACGGCGAACCGGACGCTGTGCTTATGATCTACGCCAAGGGTGAGGAGGGTCTTCGACAGTTCGTTACGGATGAAATCACGGCCCTCCAAGCCGCCGGGTTTTCTATAGTCACCGAAATCGAGACGAAACCGATCAAAGAAAAGCCGATGCGCGAACCGTTCGGATTTGTCGACGGGGTCTCTCAGCCAGTCATAAGAGGTACGTCTGGCAGTATCGCCGCACACAACCGCATGCATGTGGTTGAACCCGGCGAATTCGTGCTGGGATACCGAGACAATACGGAATACTTCCCGACCTCCCCTTTGGTGAATGCCCACGCACCCGGCGCCGCTCATCTGCCGTCCATTCCCGATAAACCGGCCAGCGACTATCCCGCTTTCGGGACGGAACCACACACGGCACCGAGAGACCTGGGAAAGAACGGGTCATTCCTGGTTGTCCGCCAGCTTGAGCAGGACCCAGCGCGATTCAAGGCGCACTTGAAAGCGCAGGCAGATACCGCGCGCGAAGAATACGGTTTCGACTATATTGATGAAGACTGGCTCGCCGCCAAAATTATGGGCCGGTGGAAAAATGGGGCGTCTATCGTTCGGTCGCCGCGAAAGGACATTCCCTCGCCGTCCATCTCGTTGAGTGTTGATGACAATGACTTCCAGTTCGGTGCAGAAGATCCACAAGGCCTGAACTGCCCCCTCGGGGCGCACATTCGGCGAGCCAATCCGCGCGACAGTCAGGATCCGGCCAACTCAGATCGACAGATTGCCTTATCCAATCGCCACCGACTGCTGCGCCGTGCACGCGCGTATGAAGATCCGCAATCCGGAAAGGAAGGCCTGCTCTTCATGTGCCTCAACGCCAATCTGGAGCGACAGTTTGAGTTCGTGCAGCAAACCTGGCTGAACAGCACGCGCTTTCATGGGGTTCAAGAAGAGTACGATTCGATCGCGGGGAACGCTTCTCAGGCAACCAACCGTCTGACCATTCCCACCGCCGCCGGTCCTATTCAAGTAAAAGGCTTGCAGTCATTCGTAACAGTCAAAGGCGGCGGCTATTTCTTCATGCCAAGTCGTTCCGCGCTGCGTTTCTTCAGCGAATTCGTTGCGTCTCAAGCCGAGTGATCAGCCGTCCAAGCTTTCGAGTATCGCTGTTGCAGTTATCGCCGCATTCTGATCCAGAACGGAGCCTTGTATGTCCAACCGCTCGACCAGTTTTGCACTCTCAATCAACTCTGCGGCTCGGCGTGAGGCCTCCAGAAGCATGGACTGCGTCGCGATGATCGTTGTCGGTCGGGTCAGACGCTCGAATCGAGTTTCGACATCATAGGAGAAGGCCGCGTGGAACGTCGCGTTCTGGCGCGGGCCATTGGCGACTTGATCGGCAAACATCTCCAGACTGCGTTCAAGAGGCTGACGATCGAGGCGCGAGACAACTGCCCGCTCCCAGGCTTTCTCGAGGTCGTTCAAGTTGGCTGAAACTGCAAATGGCGCACCGACGGCGGAGCGATATTTCGCGCGGGTTTCCGGGTCAAAGGCCG
>JANSXJ010000112.1 GCA_024743015.1 Hyphomonas sp.
CAGCTGGTAGAGCATCGCATTCGTAATGCGGAGGTCGGGTGTTCAAGTCACCTACGCGGCACCATTTTCCTGCAATTCAGCAGCGCTGAAAAATTTGATCCAGTGGATCAAATTTCGCAGGAAAATGCCCAAGCGCCAGCTCAGGGCTGCTTTTATTGGATCCCGTATCGCTGCGCTCACATGGATCGCGCTCAGGGCTGCGGGAGGGCTCGAGCGTGCGGGGCCAGGAGGCTTCCTAGTATCGCGTCAGATCGATCTCCTGATCATTCTGTAAAGCTGGGATGCGCGCGCGGGCTTTGGCCACTTGGTCGAGATCCAGGTCGGCGAGGATGATGCCGGGCGCGTCGCCTTTTGCTTCGGCCAGCACTTCTCCCCAGGGCGATATGATCAGGGAGTGGCCATAGGTTTCGCGACCATCCTCGTGCAAGCCGCCCTGCGCCGGAGCGAGCACGAAACTGCCGGTCTCTATGGCCCGCGCACGGAGCAGGACATGCCAATGCGCCTCACCGGTCACCCGCGTAAACGCTGCCGGGACCGTGATCAGCTCCGCCCCTGCCTGCGCCAGCGCGCGATAGAGGTGCGGGAAGCGTACATCATAGCAAATGGTCATGCCCACCTGCGCGAGTGGCGTCTCGGCCAGCACCGCGTTCTGCCCAGCTCGATAGGCTTTGGATTCACGATAGGTCTGACCGTCACCGACCTCGACATCGAACATATGGATCTTGTCATATCGCGCCAGAACCCGGCCGTCCGGTCCGATCAGAAATGAGCGATTGGCAAACCGATCATCGTCTGGCAAGCCGACGGCGAGCGATCCGATCAACAGCGTGATACCAAGCTCGCCGGCCAGCGCCGACAGCGCAGAGAGACACGCATCCTCGGCCTCCAGCGTGATCTTGGAGCGGGCCTGCTCGGGCCGAATATCCAGCAGATTGGTCATTTCCGGGGTCGCGATAAACTCTGCGCCCTCAGCGGCGGCCGCACGAATGAGGCGTGACGCAGCCTCGACATTGACCGCAATATCCGTCGTCGATCGCATCTGAATGCAGGCGGCGCGCACAGTTTTCATACCGCCAGTCTAACGCGGGTCTGCGAGATCACCAGCTCTCTCTAAATGGACGCAGGTCCATTTCATGGGTCCAGGCGGAGCGATGCTGGCTATGGACGTGCCAATAGGCTTCTGCAATCGCGTCTGGCCGCAGGCCGCCATCTTCCCCAAGGCCGTCCAGATAGTCGCCAAACCGGCTGCGCACCTGTTCGCCATCTATCACCCCATCAATGATGAAATGCGCCACATGCACTCCTTTCGGGCCATAGTCGCGCGCCAGCGATTGTGCCAGCATGCGCAGTCCCGCCTTCATCATGGCGAAATGAGCAAAGTTCGGCTTGCCGCGCATCGAGCCCGATGCACCGGTGAAAAACAGGCTGCCGCGGCCTTGCTGCTCGAGAATGGGAATGGCGCGTTTGGCGGTCAGGAAGGCCCCGAAACAGCCAACCCGCCAAAACTGCTCAACCGTATCTGCTTCAAGCTGTTCAAACGGAATAATCGCATTGTTGCCGGCATTATAGAGCACAGCCGCCACCGGCCCGCGCGCTTTGGCCTGTTCGAACAATTGGTCGAGATCAGCTTCGGATGTCACGTCTACGGCAAGGCTCTCCGCCGATCCGCCCGCGGACGAGATCTCGCTGGCCAGGGCCTCGACCTTGGCTGCCGTTCGCCCGGTCATGATGACGTGATGGCCCTCCGCTGCAAATTTGCGCCCGAGCGCGCCGCCAACCCCCTGCGAGGCGCCAGCTCCCAGAATGATCACTGTTTCAGACATGCTGCACCTCTCCTGATGAGTCTCTCAATGGCTCAATTCTGAGCCACGGTCTTGCGAAAGTACAGGACGAGCGCAATCGCCGTCGCGGCGATCTCAAAATAGAGCAACGGCATGATGGTCGATGGGGGCGACCCAACCGCCAGAATGCTGGCAATTCGACCGATTGCAGCGCCGGTCATGAAGATGGCAACAAATGCCAGAGCGTCGCGCCGCCGCGCTTCCGAGAAAACGCCGAGCAGAAAGACCAGCGAGCAGGTCAGGAACAGGCCGCCATAGGCCGAGCGCAGCATATTATCCATGCCTGCGCTGCCCGCCATCAAATCATATCGCGCCAGCAACAGATTGGGATCGCAAAGGTAGAGAAGTCCAATACTGCCAATCGACAGCGCCATCAGTCCGAGAAAAAACCGTACGATCATATCCCTATTCCGCGGCACTTGGTCGATTGTGGCGGGCGAGCCATTCGGCTTCCTCACCCGGTTCCGGCATCACTTCACCGCCCTCGAACGCCCAACTGGCAGGAACATCCGTGGTCATCATGCCGACCGCATCAAGCGCGATACCGGTATGCGTGGAGATGGACTGGCGCATCTCAGCGATGATCTGCGCTTTTTGCGCGTCGGTTCGATTGGCGCGAATGCTCCCGAATAGGACGGCAGACTTGCCATCAAGCGGTGGGGCGGTGTCTTCCTCGACAAAGAAAGCGTGAACGAATTGCGGTGGAGCGCCGGTCACATCGCAATGAATACGGGTGATATCGGCGGCAATTTTCGGCTTGGCCTCATCAGAGATCGCGCCCTTGGCCGCGTTACACAAATATAGGGGCATATCAGGCTCCTCTCAGGTCTGAGGGTCGGAAATGACGCCGACGACTTCATCCAGCGAGCGATGGGTTTCGCGGATCCATAGTTCACACATTTCTTTCAGGAGCGCGGCGCGCTCGGGCTGCGGCACTGGCCGGTTCGCTGCCATGGAAATGATCGATGAGGTGCTTGGCTGTGCGGCGGTAAAGCCGCTGCGCTCTGGAATGGCGCGCCAGTTGATCTCTGCCGGTTCGCCAAAGGCACGCTCTGCAAACGCGCTCAGGTTCGCGCGCAAGCGAGTCTCCGTCTCGGGTGAGATCTGACCAGCCTGCACAATGCAATTGCAGGAAATCATGAGGGGTCCTCCTTTTCTTCATGCCAGATTTTTTGCGGGGCACCATTGGCGCGGCGCATGCCGACGTCCTTCAGCGCCATGGGTTCGCCATCTTCGCGGCGCGGCCAGATTCGCGGCAGCTTTTCGCCGGACTCTCTGACCGTAATCACGGTGGACGGGCCTTTCTCATGCGCCACCCATTTGTCGCCCCATTGGGCGAGCGCGATGATCACAGGCGCGAGCTCTCGCCCGCGCTCGGTCAGCACATATTCCTCATGCGCATAGCCGTCCGAGGCTGGAACTTTTTCCATAATGCCCCCTTCGATCAGGTCGGTGAGGCGGCTTGTCAGCGTGTTTTTGGCGATCCCGAGGTTTTCCTGGAAATGCTTGAACCGCCGCGCGCCCATCATCGCGTCCCGGATGATCAGCAGCGACCACCAGGAGCCAACATGGTCCAGCGCCCGGGCGATGGAACACTGCATATCTGAAAAGGATTTTGTCTTCATGAGGCCAGGGTTTTTGGTTGCAATATGAAACCGTATACTGAGTCTGGTTTCATATTGCAACCGCTTTTCTGAATTTGCCTCGGCGCGTGTGCCACGGCTGCTCCAGTCAAAGACGTCCTAAGTCGGTGTTTTGAGCGTGGGAAACGCTCTGATCCAAATTTGCATCGGCTTTCTATCCGACTGCGATTTGTCCACATCCCGCCATTCGAAACTAGCGAATGCACCACGCAGTTTCTCGTAACCGCGTTTCCGCCAGAATGCGTCCAGCGGGCGATATGCCTTTGGGCGCAGCGGGTGATCGCTAGGCCGCTTAACAGCGCAAAAGCAGGTCCGCTGATAATTCAGGCGGGCGGCCCAGGCTTCGCGAAGGTCGAAGAATGCATGACCAATGCCCCGTCCTCGAAGGGCTGGCTGTAAAACAGACTCTCCGAAATAGAATGTCGAGGGCAGGTCGATCCCGGCGGCGCTCAACGGCTCGGAAAACGCGTCGTGGTGACCGACTATGGCCGAGCCGGTGGCACATCCGACAATTTCCCCATTCGTGAACGCCGCGATCACAACGGCGTCTTGCGCTGTGATCAGTGTGCTCAAGTATTCGGTTTCATAGTCGAGATCCCCGTCATACAGATATGGAAACGCCCGGAAGACCTCTATTCGCAACCGGGCGACGTCAGGCAGCGCCGCCTTAAGCGCGTCACCCGCCAGGTGAACGAGTGCGGGATGGTCTGACGGGGTCGGGCGGATCGCGATCATCCTCACTGGCAAACCGAGTCTGGAGCGATGAATGGATCGTGCCCGCAGAAAAGTCTTTGTCCAGTCGTCTCCAAATCTACTGATGTATCTTCAGGATGCCCGCCTTGGCTTCCGGCGCGCCCACCACGGAACTGATCTAAACGGGAAAAATGGTGGTCGATACTAGGTTCGAACTAGTGACCCCTGCAATGTCAATGCAGTGCTCTACCACTGAGCTAATCGACCATCCGATTTAGAAGGACGGGTCATCCACTTTTGGACGCCTCAAGTCAAGCCTGAACTGCAATCCAGATCAGGTGAAATACACTAGGCCGCCATGACCCGTTCGACCTCGTCCACCAGTTCGCGCAGGTGGAACGGTTTGGAGAGCACTTTCGCCCCAGCAGGGGTCGGTGCGCCGCCTGAGAGCGCAACGGCGGCAAAGCCGGTAATGAAGACGATTTTCATGGCGGGATCGAGCTCCGCGCCGCGGCGGGCGAGCTCGATGCCATCAATTCCTGGCATCACGATATCGGTCAGAAGCAGGTCGAACACTTCGCGTTCCAGCGCTTCCAGGGCGCCTTCGCCGTCTTCATAATCCTGGACATCGTGCCCGGCACGACGAAGGGATGCGCTGAGAAATGTGCGCATCGCATCATCATCTTCTGCCAGCAATATTTTGCTCATGGAAATCTGTCCCTGATGGATATTGATGCCATATAGGCCTCAAATCGGTAAACCCTCAGTGAACAATTCAGAGAAATGCAGCGCTGATTTGCCCTTGACCTCAGCCGCAGAACACAGACCTTAAGCGCCATGCGCGTCACTTTCGACCTTCCTTCCGGCTCAAGCGAAACGACCCTCCCGGCGTTCGAAATTGCGCGCGGGCAGCCTTTGAAAGCGCCGGTCATTTTTGCCTCACCGCATAGTGGAACCCATTATCCACAACACATGCAGACGAATTTGAGCGTTCCGCTTTCGGATCTGCGCCGGACCGAAGATGCTTTCATAGACGAGCTCTATGCGCCGGTCGCTGACCAGGGCGGCGTATTGATCTGCGCGACGCATGCGCGAACCTATGTCGATCTCAACCGAGATGCGCGCGAGCTTGACGCCGACATGTTCTTCGATGGGCCGCCACGCATGACAGGGATGCCGTCTGCCCGGGTCAAGGCGGGGCTGGGCTGCCTGCCGCGCGTCGGGGCGAGCGGGCGTGACATCTACCAGCAGCCGCTTTCGAGCGCCGAGGGCGCCCATCGCCTTAAGCACGTGCACGACGCCTATCACCAGGCACTGCAATCGGAGGTGGAGGCTCTGAAACCGAACTGGTCGGATATTTTCGTCATTGATTGCCATTCCATGCCATCGCGCCAGCCTGGTCGGTCGAGCATGCCAGACATCGTGCTCGGAGATCGGTTTGGGTCCAGCTGTTCGGCCCGCCTCACCTCGCTGGTGGAGCGGCAGTTCCGGCGCGAAGGTTTCACCGTGGCGCGAAACGCCCCGTATGCAGGAGGCTATACAACCCGCAAGTATGGTCGGCCCCGGCGCGGTATTCATGTGCTTCAAATCGAGATCAACCGCGCCCTCTACATGAATGAGCTGACAATTGAGAAGACACGCGGCTTCGACACGCTGCGAAATCAGCTCTCAGACCTGTGCACCGAGATCCTGACCCTGGCTTTGCTGGAAAACGGTTAAAAAAAAGCCGCGCAGGTAATGCGCGGCTGTATCAGGTAAGGGAGGAAACGCCCGTAGGCGTTAGCACCGCAGTGCTGATGCTTATAGTATTGTGCACTGCACAAAAAACAACTGAAACTTTGTCACACCCACGCATAACTCCTCTGCAGCAGCGGGATGCAGCGCCAGATTACCAATAATTACATGTGCTCAGGCCGCAATCTGTAGAGGATATGCAGTTTCGGCATGCGAATTGCTGTTGTCCGGAACAGTATTCAATATCGGGACGCCGAGAGGGGCCTTCCGAATGTGTCCGGAGGGTTGGAATGACGGATAATACGGATCTTCATGTTGGCAAACGCCTGCGGCGACGCAGACGCTTGCTGGGCATGACACAGCAAGATCTCGCCGGCATGGTTGGAGTCCGCTTCCAGCAAATTCAGAAATATGAGTGCGGTGCCAATCGGGTCACATCGTCTCGGCTTGACGATCTCTCCCGCGCCTTGAATGTTTCGGTTCAGTACGTCTTTGATGGCCTCGAAACCGTGGGTATGCAGGGACTGGCAGCCAATGATGCTGAGCGTCTGGATGCTGACATTCTCAGCCAGAAAGAAACGCTGGAGCTGGTTCGGGCTTATTATCGTCTCGGTGAACGTCCGCGTCGACGCCTTCTGGAACTTGCCAAAGCGCTCGAGACTGAAGCCACTGAGTCAGGTGCTGCTTGACCATGCATTGTCTCAGCCGCTAAGCGCGGCAGATGACCAAAGCACCTCAATTTGATGCCATCGGTGTCGCTCAGGCGATGGCCGATGCTGCGCGTTCTGCGATTCTGCCGCACTATCGATTGCTCGACCATGTCGACAATAAGGAAGATGGCACGGCGTTTGATCCGGTGACCGAAGCCGACCGGGCCGGAGAGCGGGCGATGCGAGCGGTTCTGGAAGAGCTTCGCCCGGATGACGCAATTTTCGGTGAGGAATATGGCAAACAAGCGGGCACAACTGGCTGGACCTGGGTTCTCGATCCGATTGATGGCACCCGCGCATTTGTGGCAGGTCTGCCAACCTGGACCAGTTTGATCGGCCTGGTCGATGAGGCTGGCGACGCGATTGTCGGTCTGATTGACCAGCCGAATCTGGATGAACGCTATATTGGCGCGCCCTCTGGAAGCCGCATGATCTCATCGGCGAAAGAGATCGAGCTTTCCGTGTCGAGCTGTGATGATCTGCGTGAGGCGGTCATATCCACAACGGATCCGTTCATCTTGACCCCACCGGAGCAGGGCGCATGGACGCATCTGCGCCACACGGCCAGGATTGTCCGCTATGGTCTCGATGCCTATGCCTATGCTCGCGTCGCGGCTGGAACGATTGACCTGGTCGCGGAGTCCGGCCTCGCCCCGTATGATGCTGCTGCGCTGATCCCTGTTGTCCGCGGCGCTGGCGGCCTTGCATGTGACTGGCGCGGCGATCCGGCAAAGCCCGGTGGCCAGCTGGTCTGCGCTGCCAGTCAGGGCATCCTTGATCAGGCGCTGATCTCATTGCGTCGGTCAGCTGACTAGCGCTGCGTCGACCTAGCCAGACCTCTAAAAATCGCGCTAATGGGCAGGAATGGGAAACGAAGTCGAACTCGTAGAAAAAAGAATCCCGGTGCGGCGCGCGCCGGGCAAATGGCGGCTCAGTTCGATTATTGATGGGGTCGCTCTGCGGGTAAAGCTGAGCGCAGCCGCCCTCAGCCACTCCGGCGATGACAAAGCCGCCCGAAAGGAAGCGCTCGACATTCTGCATGGGGCCTTGTTTCGCGGGCGCCTGATCGCACAGGAGCGCTTGCAACAAGGCGCAGATGGTCTGGACACGGCGCGTCTTCTGGCCGCCGTTCAGGACGAGGTGCTGCACGCCCTCTACGATTTCACCACGACGCACGTCTTCCGCGCGCGAAACCCGACTGAAGGGGAGCGTCTCGCTGTGTTTGCGACGGGCGGATATGGCCGTTCGGTGCTGGCCCCGTCCTCGGACATCGATCTGCTCTTCATTCGATCCTACAAGGCGAGCGCTCATGCCGAGAGTGTGATCGAATACATGCTCTACGCCCTCTGGGACATGGGCCTGAAGGTCGGCCATGCCTTCCGAACGCCGCAGGAATGCGTGCGCTTGTCCAAGGAAGACGTCACGATCAAGACCAGCCTGCTCGATGCCCGCTTCCTTTTCGGTGACCAGGCCCTGGCCGACGAAACAGCTGATTTGTTCATCAAGCAGGCCGTGGAGGGAGAAGACGCGCAATTCATCGCCGACAAACTCGAAGAACGTGACAAGCGTCACGCCCGCCAGGGCAATGCGCGCTATCTCGTCGAACCGAATGTCAAAGAAAGCAAAGGCGGATTGCGCGATCTTCAGACGCTTTACTGGATCGTCAAGCACATGCATCCGGAAGAAACCGCGACCCTCGAAGATGTAATGAAGTCGCAAGTGTTCACCGAACACGAATATCACGTCTTCCTGCGCGCCGCCCGGTTCCTCTGGACCGTGCGCTGCCATTTGCACTACATCACCGGACGACCGGAAGAACGCCTCAGTTTTGATCTCCAGCCCGAGATCGCATCCCGAATGGGCTATCAGGATCGCGGGGAACAGCTCGGCGTTGAGAGGTTCATGAAGCGATACTTCCTGGCCGCCAAGGATGTCGGCGGTCTGACCCGCATCCTCGCGGCCAAGCTGGAGGCCCAGCAAAAGGCCAGACCCGAGGGCTGGCGACGCTTCCTTCCGGGCGGCGTACAGACAAAAAACCTCGATCATCCCAACTTCAAGCTGACCGCCAACCGCGTCGATTTTGTCGACCGCGAAGAGGCGCTCAAGGCACCGCAATCCTTGCTGAAGCTGTTTCAGATCGCGGACCAGTTGGGGGTCGACGTACACCCGGACGCGCTCACCACCACGACTCGCAACAGCAAGCTGATCCACGCCCGTAATCGCACCCATCCGGACATGATCGAGATCTTTCTCGAAATCCTGCTCGACAGCCAGAATCTCGGGCTGACGCTGAACCGGATGAATGAAGCAGGCGTGCTTGGGCGATTCCTGCCCGAGTTTGGCGGAATCGTCGCGCAGACCCAGTTCAACATGTATCACCATTACACGGTCGACGAGCATACGATCCGTGCGATGGATCATATCGCTCAAATGGACAAAGGCGAAGATGGGTTCGGCCTGGCCAAGCAATTGTTCGGAAAGATCGAGAACCGGCGGGCGCTCTATCTGGCAATGCTGCTGCATGACACAGGTAAGGGCCTCGGTGACCAACAGATTGAAGGCATGAAGACCGCGCGCCAAGCCTGCAAACGCCTGGGCCTTGCAGATGGCGAGACAGAGCTGGTGGCCTGGCTGGTTGGTAACCATCTCGAGATGAGCGAAACCGCACAGAAGCGCGATATTTCCGACCCAACGACGATTGTCACTTTTGCGGAAAAGGTGATGGATCTGGAGCATCTCCGTCTGCTCTACATTCTGACCGTGGCGGATATTCGTGCCGTGGGGCCTAATGTCTGGAACGCCTGGAAAGGCCAATTGCTCGGTGATCTCTATCACAATACAGAAGCGGCGCTGCGCGGCGGCCGGACCGATGAGAGTAGCGTCACAGCCGAACTCCAGGCCCGCGCCGAAACCAATCGCGAAATCGTTCAGGACCGCGTTGGGCAGATCCCTCAAGTTATGTTGGAAATGGACGAGGCCTATTGGACAGGCTTCGATGCCGAGATCCTGGTCCTGCACGCAGAACGCCTGGTGACGAATGAAGATGCGATTGTCACAGCGAATTCCCGCGGTGATGAACGCACGGTTCTGTTTGTATCAGCGCCGGACCGGGTCGGATTGTTCGCGCGCCTGACCCAGGCGATTGGCGCGCTCGGCGCGCATACGGTTTCGGCTCAAGTCTATACCGGACCATCCGGGCGCATCATCGACGTCTTCATTCTTGAGGATGGTGCCGGAGAACCCTTCGCGAAAGGTGATCGCGGGCGATTGGATCGACTGGAGAAAATGGTCCGGGCGGCGATTGACCCGGATCAGACCCTTCCAGACGTCCACCTGTCGCAGAATGCTCGCCAGGCCGCTTTCATCGTCCAGCCCAGAGTGACCATCTCAGAGAACGCTTCTCAGGCCTACACGGTTATCGACGTGTCCGGACGCGACCGCCCCGGACTTCTGAGTGATGTCAGCAAGGTGCTCGCGGAAGCGGGGATC
>JANSXJ010000366.1 GCA_024743015.1 Hyphomonas sp.
CGGGAGAGTGGTAGCGGGGAGCAAGATACGTCGCCGCCGCGAATGTTGAACAGCCAGGCAATGCTGGCGGGGGCGGTAATCACCACGGCGTCAGCGTTTTCTTGCCGAAGCTGCTTCGCGATAGACGCGCGTTTATTTTCAGATGCTTCGCCGGCATAATCGAGACTGTGCGCGTGGACCGGTGCGACGGGTTGCGACGGACGGTCGGTCCAGGCGAGGTCCAGTGGGTTTTCGGTCACCGCTTTCACCGCCGCGCCAGCTTTGGCAGCGGATTTGGAGAACGCAGCGACATCATTTGGCGTCATCAGGGCGGGATCATATCCGATCAACTGACCTGCAAGATCCTGCGAGGCGAGCCACCCGAAAGCGCCTGGTTCGGGGACGGGCACACATTCGAACAGCGATGGATCTGTTTGGTCTGCGCCTTGAATCGTGTAGCGACCGTCAACAAACAAGGTGGCCCGATCTTTCAGGATCATCGCGGATCCAAACGACCCCGTGAACCCGCTGACCCAGGCGAGCCGTTCATTGGCGTCGGGGAGGTATTCGTTCTGATACTCGTCCTCATGCGGGACATAAAAACCGTCCAGGCCCTGCGCGGCCATTTCCTGACGGAGCTTGGGAAGATTCTCGCGGCCGATATGCGGACCGCCTTTGACGTCAAAATTCTGTTTCATAGCGCTTAGGTAGCGCCGATTGATCGTCGGCGCAAAGTCAGAGATGAGATATGCATAAATGCATTGAGTATGCGACACCCGTATATGGAAAAGTAATAACTCCGTCCTATGTAGGGAGCATACAAAATAACAACCTCCCAGGACTTACATTATGAAAACAATGAGCTTTCTCCGCGGCCAGACCGGCCTTCAAGCGTTTTTCCCGACCGTTTCCAAAAACGTTCAGGAAGTACAGCCCCTGCATAAAGCGTCTGTTTCGGTGACCTCGGAAATGACCATTGCCGATCGCCCCAATCTTTTATCAAAGCGTACAGCGCGCTGGATGCGCCGGTCGGCGCACTAAGCTGCGGGGCGTCGCAACACCAAAGTTGACCAGCCATCCTTGCGGATGCGCTTGACCAAATCCAGTCCGCGCCCAGTATAGGCGGCGCGGACGAGGGGTTCCTGATGGGTCAACAGGCCCGAAAGGATCACGTGCCCGCCAGATCCGATCATCTTGGCGAGTTCGGGTGCCAGCCCGATGAGCGGTCGCGCCAGAATATTTGCAAAGATCAAGTCGTAAGGCGCCGCGCTCCGGATAAGTCCGTTCCCGGCACCGCGCGTATGATAAGTGCGAAAGCGATTGGCGACATTGTTCTTGCGCGCATTCTCGTTTGCCACTTGCACGCTCTGAAGATCTATCTCGGTGCCGATGGCGCGCTGAGTGCCTGACTTAATCGCAGCAATCGCAAGGACGCCAGAGCCCGTGCCAACGTCGAGGACGGTTTTGGGTGGTCCTGATTTGAGTACGTGTTCAAAGCCTAGCAGGCAGCCCAGCGTTGTGCCGTGATGACCGGTGCCGAATGCCGGGCCCGCTTCGATCAATATGTCTGTTTTGCCGGGCGCGGTCCGTGTGAGCGCGTGGCTGCCAGCGACAATGAATCGACCCGCTTCAACCGGCGGAAGACCCTCAAGCGACAATGTCACCCAATCACGATCGGCCAAAGCCTCGACGACAGGGTTCAGGTCTGGTGCAACCTCGCGGATCAGGTCTGCGCATGCCTGGGCGTCCGCCTCGGTCTCTGCATACGCGTCGAGACGCCAGGAGAGACGTGTGTCTTCCTTGGCGTCGACAGCGCCAGCCGGAGACGGATCGGTCCAGGCGAGTGTGTCCCAAGCCGTCTGGATGGAGGCGCGAGCGCCGCGAGCAAAGATCTGATACATGCGCGCGGCCTTAGCAGGGCGCTGGCGCGCTGCCTAGGGCGCAATCGCGTCTGAGTTTGGTTCAGGCAAAGAAGGTGAGTGGTCAGACGAGCGAAGCTCTGTATAAGGCCGTCATGACTAGTCGATTGAACATCGCAGTGGCCGGGTGCGCAGGGCGCATGGGCCGCCAATTGGTGAAAGCTGCGCACGAGGCTGGCCACGCTCTGAGCGGTGGTAGCGAAGCGCCTGGTTCGTCCTATCTGGGGCAGGACTTGGGGACGATTATCGGACTGGAGCCGCTTGGCGCGACCGCGCATGCCGGCATGACCGAAGCCGGCAAGGGCGCTGACGTCTGGATTGATTTCACTATGCCATCGGCGACTTTGATGGCGCTCTCCATGCTGCCAACTTTAGGCGTCAAAGCTGCGATTGTAGGAACAACCGGCTTCAGTGATGGCGATCTTGCGCAGATCAAGACAGCGTCTGAGCGGATCGCGATCGTCAAGGCTGGGAATTTTTCGCTGGGTGTAAATCTACTTGAGGCGCTGGTGCGACAAGCGGCGGCGCGTCTAGGTGAAGACTGGGACATCGAAATCCTTGAGACACACCATAATCGTAAAGTCGACGCGCCCTCCGGGACGGCGCTAATGCTGGGAGAAGCTGCCGCGGAGGGGCGCGGCAAGCCCCTGAACGCGCTGCGATCCGGTCCTTATGACGGGCCGGATGCCAAGCGTAAGCCAGGTCAGATCGGGTTTTCCGTCCGGCGCATGGGCGACGTTATCGGCGAACATGATGTCACCTTCGGGTCGGACATGGAGATTGTTTCGCTCAGCCATACCGCGCTCGATCGTGCTGTCTTCGCGCATGGTGCGATCAAGGCGGCGGAGTGGGCGGCCAATCAGCCGCCCGGTCTCTACGATATGAGCCACGTGCTTGGCGTCTGACCGCGTATCAGGTTTTTGCAAACTCTTCGGCGACGTCTTCGCTTGAGGCTTCAGCGCCGCGGGCGATGGCCTCGCGATCCTGCTGGATGATCCGGAAGATGCGCGCGATATATTCCTGCATCCAAAGCCCGCGTTCGTCTGCTTCCTCTTTGGTCGGCGTGAAGGCATCGATGCTGGCTTTGGAAACGGTTTCTCCGCGTTCCAGCAGCCGCTCGATCGTATCCATACGTTCATGCATTACCGCCACTTCCTGGATCAGAGCCAGGTTGATATTCATCACGCGCTCAACGTCCGGATTTTCCAGGAACCAGGGGCGTTTGCCTTTCGCTTTCGAACCAGCGAGGGCGATGGGGTCAATTGTCTGGGTCATGATCAGGCTACCTTCTTCGCGCCAATAACGTGCCAGGCTGCCTTGCGCCCGAAGTCTTCGCTGTCATCATCGGCAGCGTCCGGGAAGACGTCCTTGTCCACGATCGCCGCGACGCCGCCATGGATCAGGTGATTGTCTCCGAAGCCAGCCTTTTTCATCCAGGCGTCCAGGTCGACTTCGTGCATTTTCGTCCAGAACGGTTCATTGTTGTAGAACGCGTCCCAATCCCGCATCGCTTGTTCAAAAAGGGGCATGCTTTCGGCATATTGAGGTTGCTCGACATGCAGGACAATTCCACCTGGTTTCAGCAGGCGCTGGGTCTCTGCAAAGATCATCGGCATGGTCTTGTAGCTGGTTTCATGCAGGAACATGGTCGACTGGACCCAGTCAAAACTTTCATCTTCGAAGCGTGAAAGATCTGATACGTCATCCTGAATGAAGGTAACGTTCTCGATGCCCATGCTTTTGGCCCGTGCGAGGCCATAGCGGAGCATTGGCGCTCCTGCGTCGACGGCGATCACTTCCGCGTCGGGGAAGGCAGCCGCGATTGGCAGCACATTGTGCCCAAGCCCTGCGCCTATATCGAGAATTCGCTTTGGCTTGAAATCGTCGCCAAACGTCTTTTTTACCCATTCGGCAACTGCAACACCGCCGCC
>JANSXJ010000138.1 GCA_024743015.1 Hyphomonas sp.
GTCATCGAGATCAAACTCAACTTTGTAATTCACAGTGTCATTGATGGATCCTTTGAACCCCAAACGCAACCGACGAAGCCGGTCATCAAAAAATGCGGGACCAATCTCTGCATCGATTTTCGAATGATCAAACTGCAGCTGGAAGGTTGGCGAACCTGTGATAGCTTGGGCCGTAACGGGCTGGATCATACAGCCAATTGCCAAGGTCAAAATGCTGGAGCGCAGGGTTTTTCGAGAATAAGGCACAGCTGTCCTTTCTCAGAGAGTCTCTGACGTTTGATTGCAGGTGTTGCGGGTAGCTCGGATTATCAGAACGACGTGCTAGTCTGGTCCGTAAAATGGCGTGTCCGGCCATCCTTCTTGCGGGTCATAGCCGTAATAACCACCACCTTCCTTGAAACGCCGCAGGCGCTCAAGTTCGACAGGATCTGATTTCTCTCGCCATGTGCTGACACCATTTTTTAGATCGTCCAAACTTAGAGTCAGAGGATCCCAAACCGGTTCACCAAGGCTGTCATACAAGTTGTAAGTAAGAGCAGGGACATCTCCAGTCAGATCAAACTCGAGATATCCAACGTTCACCGATCGCGTCCAGGCATCTCGAACTCTAATCTCGGGAGTTTGGCGCAGATTTTTTTGGGCAGGTTTTTGTGCCAGCGGAGAAGAACAAAAATCGTAGATATCATACCCACCACGCTCCGACCAAGGAATACAGTTTAACTCGCCCATGTGCGAATCCCCAGAGATACAAACCACCCCGGAAATTTCGTTATCCCTGATAAAATCGAATATCTCGTTGCGTTCGTTCATGTAAACGGCCCAAGAATCACCGCCGTCTTCATTTTCGGCGGACGACCAACCGCCGCCACTTGCTAGAACTTTGAATGGCGCGCTGCTTGCTTTTAGCTCTCGCTTCAACCACTCTTTTTGTTTCGCACCCAACATCGTTTTCTTGTTTGTATCTGGGCAATCTGTCGGGTCGCGATGATAGCGTCCATCCATGACAAAGAAGTCGACACCGCCATAACTTTGCTTGAAGTAGATGCCAGGATTATCAGGCTCACCGTATGAAGGGTTTGCCCAAAAATCTTTAAACACTTTCAAAGAAGCATCTCTGAACGGGCTCAAACGATCAGAATCATTGTAGCCAAAATCGTGATCATCCCAGGTCGCAAGTTGAGGAACCTCCCGCAGGAATGGTTCGAGTCGAGGGACGGCTCGTCCGCGTGCATACAAGTCCACAAGCACCTGGGCTTGATCGCTGTCCCCATAGATGTTGTCTCCGAGCCAAATAAACAGATCCGGCTGCAATTTTCTGGCAATGTCCCAAATTCTCTGCTCCGGGTCATATTGAATACGACAGCAAGATCCGAACGAAACGCTGAACTTTGAGAAACCAGCAGGCGCGGTTTTAGTGAAGTGAGCCAGCGGTTGGAATTTGTCTTCTTCGCCATCAAACTTAAGGCGATACCAATATTGCGTATCTGGTTCGAGATCCGTCGCCTTTAAGACAGCACATAAGTTGTTTGCAGCCGACGAATAGACTGGATCGGAAGTTTTAAACGCGCCAAAATTTCGGTCAGTCGAGTATTCTAACGAGATACTGAACTCGCCGCTCGCACGGACCCAAACAGAAAAATGGTCTGCTCCCGGCGCTCCAATCATGGGCCCTTGAATTGCGCGCGGATAACCGAGCGTTTTGGCCCAAACTTGTCCCGGAAAAGCCAGCACACTTGCAAGCGCCGAACTTCGGAGAAATGTACGTCGATTAAATGGTTTCATGGTTTCCTCCTCACTCGATGGATGCGGTTTTTAGGTTTTCAATGATGCTGTCATGAATGCGGCCATTGGTGACGCATATGTTCTTTTCAAACACGTCAAAAGCTTCACCATTAACGCTGCTCACGGCTCCGCCAGCCTCCGAAACGAGAATTGCGCCGGCTGCCATATCCCAAGCGTTGGTTTCTCGCTCCCAGTATGCATCCCATCGTCCGCTTGCGACCCAAGCCATATCGACGGCACAAGCGCCGGTTCGTCTTATCCCGGCAACAACCGGTGAAAGTTGTTGCATTTCCCGTGCGAATTCTCCGTGGCGGTTTTTCGTGAGAAATGGCATTCCGCAGGAAAGCAAGCTTTCCTCGAGTTTACGGCGTTTTGAAACCCGAATTGGCTTACCGTTCAAAAACGCGCCGCCCCCCAATTCAGCTGAATACATCTCATCCAATTCTGGAATGTATGTGACACCGGCGATCACCTGTCCGTCACGAGCAAGTGCGACATTGACCCCCCAAAGCGGACTCCCAAAGAGAAAGTTTGTCGTCCCATCCAGGGGATCCACGAGCCATGCGTATCCGTCAGGCGCTTCATTTTCTGACGCGGATTCCTCTCCAATAAACGCAATGTCCGGAAACGTTCGTGCGAGAAAGTCTCGACAGGTTGTTTCAGCGCGTTCGTCAGCTGCAGAGACCATATCAGATGGCCCTTCTTTTGTACGAACGGTAAGGCTTGAGAGATTCTGAAAATCATGCATCAAGCCAATGCCCGCGGCTCGAGCAGCACAGACCATGGTTCCTAGATGATTGAGATGATCCGTCATGGTTCTAGTCTCTCCCACGTACGCGCCAGAGCGAAGCCGCCAAGAGCATTGAGATCACAGACGAGCCAATCCAAAACCAGATAGCGCTGCTGAAATCATAGACATTTGCACCATCCACAACCGTGAGGTTGGACTCGATTAGCACACCGGAAATGTACTCCTGCAAACCTGCGCCGAGGTAGCTTACGATTCCGATCACACCCATCGCCGCCCCGGCCACTCGGTTGGGTGCGATGTCGACGGCAAACAATCCGCCAAGCGAGGTAACAAGACCCGTTAAGCCGAGGCCAAAACAGAGCATGCCTATGGTGAGAACAATCATGTTGTTTGGACCGAAGAAAATTAGAATCAGGCCGAAAATTTCGATCAACGCGAATAACAAGTTTGCTGGAGGTCTTCTGGCGCCAAACACTGTGTCGGAGATAAAACCAAAGGCGATCGCCCCGACGATGCCGGTCAACGTGCTAATCATCAGCATCGTTCCGGCCATCGGTAGAGACATGCCCCGATCTTCTTGGAGATAAAGAATGCCCCAGGAATTAATCCCGTACCGCGTCATGTACATCATAGCTGATGCGAGGCAGAGGATCCAAATCGAAGGTATCTTCAAAATTGAAAGCTGCAACATCAGGACAGACTTAGGACCTCGTTTTTTGTCCTCCGCGTCCGGATCATAACTGTCGCCTTTCCAGATATTAACATTGGGCAAGCCGAGCGTCTGCGGTCGATCGCGCAACAAAAAGTAAACGATTGCCGCGGTTCCAATGCCAATCAGCGCGGGAACGATGAAGCCAAATCGCCAACCCAGTATTGCAACAATTGTTCCGACTCCAAAGAAGGTCAAACCTTCACCAATGGAGTGGGCTGTGCTCCAAATTCCGTATGTTCTGCCTCGTTCTTTATTAGAATACCACGCAGTCATCGCCACGACAGATCCAGGCGCTCCAAATCCTTGGAACCAACCATTCAATCCCCACAGAACAATTGCCATGGTGAGTGCTGTGTTGAAGCCCATTGCCAAGTTACATAGAGCGGTGAGCAAAAAGCCGATCGGTAGAAACAATCGAATATTCGCATGATCGGCCAAGAATCCGTTCGTGAACTTACCCAGCGCGTAGGCATAAAATAGCGCAGAACCGATTAGTCCCAGTTCGACCGGGGTGTAAATTCCACCATCAATTAGAGGCTTCTTGACGATACCCAGTGCCAACCGACAGGTATAGATCAAGCCGTATCCGAGCGTGATCGCCAGCATCACTCGCATGCGGTGGTGCTTAAACAGCTTATCGACCACATTAGGATCGTCGATCACGGGCTTATCGGGCCCCGTGACAAGCTTTGATGCAATTGCGTTGATCATGATCACTCCCGTTTTTGGATACGGATCGCCTCTCCGAGCGACCACTTGCCCGTTTCGTTATTTCATCGTTGGCATCACGAATGCGTTTTCATTCGCGTTGGATGTTCGTGGCCATCTTTGGGTCACGGTCTTCGTGCGGGTGTAGAATTTTATTCCATCAGTGCCGTACTGATTGAGGTCACCAAATCCTGACCGTTTCCACCCTCCAAAGCTATGATAGGAAACTGGAACCGGGATCGGAACGTTCACGCCAACCATACCAACTTTTACGCGATCGACGAATTCACGCGCCATATCGCCACTTCTCGTGAACACGCAGACCCCATTGCCATATTGGTGCATGGAGGGGAGCGCTATTGCTTGATCAAGCGACGTAGCTCTGACCATTTGTAATACAGGCCCAAAAATCTCATCTTGATCTGACTTCATGTCTGCCGTGACATGATCAAACAGAGTGGGTCCGATGAAGAATCCGTCTTCGTGACCTTGTAGATTGAAACCTCGCCCATCAACGACAAGCTCGGCACCTTCCTCAACTCCCAAATCGATGTAACTTTCTACACGCTTCTTGTGTTCGGAAGTGACCACAGGACCAAATTGAGCGTCCGTATCGGTTGAAACACCCACTCGAAGTGTTCCGATCGCCTCTACAAGTTTTTCGCGCAATCTTTCAGCGGTATCCTGACCGACAGGCACAACAACGGGCAACGCCATGCAACGCTCGCCGGCCGACCCATAAGCCGCACCCAACAAATCAGAAACGGTTTGATCGAGATCTGCATCAGGCAGAACAATCCCGTGATTTTTTGCTCCGCCCATCGCCTGGACGCGTTTTCCATTAGACGCCCCCCTCACATATACTGATTGAGCGATATCGGAGGACCCGACAAAGCTCACCGCTTGAACGATTGGGTGATCAAGAATGGCTTCGACGGTTTCTTTGTCCCCTTGCACGACATTCAGTACACCAGGCGGCAATCCTGCTTCACTCATCAACTCAGCTAGGCGCAACGGAACGGATGGATCGCGCTCAGACGGTTTCAAGATAAATGCATTGCCGGCGGCAATGGCAGGCCCGAACATCCACATCGGAATCATCGCTGGAAAGTTGAAGGGGGTGATTCCCGCAACGACCCCGAGTGGCTCTCTGATCGAATAAACATCAATGCCCGGGCCTGCGCCTTGCGTGGCCTCACCTTTGGTCAGGTGCGGAACACCGCAAGCAAATTCAATCACATCCAAGCCGCGCTGCACATCGCCAACAGAGTCGGCAATGACCTTGCCGTGCTCAGAAGAGAGTAAAGCAGCTAGTTCATGCATGTTTTCTTCAAGCAATCGCTTGAATTCAAACATCACCCTCGCACGCCTTTGAGGATTTACTCGAGCCCATGATTTTTGCGCCTTTTCCGCTGATCTAACTGCAAACTCTAAATCGGACGCATTCGCGAGCGAAACAGTCGCCTGAACGGCGCCGGTGTTGGGATCAAAGACAAGGCTCTCCCGCGGGGAAGATCCGACATAGATCTCCCCATCAATAAAATGGGATATCTTTTTCACTTTAAACTCCAATCAATTCAGGTAGTTGCGACTGCCTACTTTTTAACAATCCATTCGTGGGCAGGATCATTTCTAAAGATCCACTTTCGATCAGGCCCAGCCATCACGTTGAGGTAATAATTGTCATAGCCGTGGGGCGCTCCGACCGGATGATATCCTTTCGGCACCATCACTACGTCGCCGTCTTCGACGCTGATCGTTTGATCAATCGAGCGGTCATCTGTGTAGACACGCTGAACCGAGAACCCTTGCTCAGGCTTAATCCGGTGATAGTAGGTTTCTTCCAACGCCGTCTCTTCTTCCGGCGTAGCAGTGTCATGCTTATGAGGCGGGTAGCTCGACCAGTTACCGCCCGGGGTAATCACCTCCACGACTAGTAACGACTCTGCAAGTTCAGTTTCCGGCAAAATGTTTCGGATATACCTCGTATTGGAGCCTTCTCCGCGGGTTTCACGAGACATGTTCTCTGACAGAATAACGCGACTTCGGGTCTCACCCGTCCCGGGAGCCGAACAGATCGCAATCTGAACATCCGTGAGCGCATTCACCGAAAAAGGCGTGCCTGCTGAGACATAAACCGCGCCCGGCGCTTCATCCTCAAATGGAGACGAGCGCCCTCCAAGATTATCCCAAGTCTGATCACCCGCACTCACATCAGCGCTGCCGGAGACGATCACGACGCAAACTTCGCGACCGCTTTCCAGTCCCTCAAAGCTGAAGCCAGCGCTCAACTCGACAACTTTGAACCCAACATACTTCCAGCCCGCACTGACGGGTGTAATATCCAGCACCGTACCATCTTCAGCCGGCGACTGAGGGCGCACCAGTAATGAATTCATCGAATTAACCCTCCTTGTATTGCACTTTTTCGAAGCGTATCGAGACCGAGTCTTGCATAGTCATGCGGATTGGCGACCGCTGGATCCTGCTCCGCCTCGAGGACAATCCAGCCGGAATATTCAATTTTGTGGAGCTGCTTCATGATCTCGAGATATTCAATCGAGCCATCGCCCGGAACCGTGAAAATTCCATCGACCACGCCGTCCAGAAAGCTGGCATCTCGTTCGCAGTTTTGCTTAAACGTCTCTATCCGGACATCTTTGCAGTGCACGTGGACAACCCGTTCGGGAGCACTGTCTATGACGTCCAACGGATCGATCCCGCCCAACACGGCGTGCCCGGTATCCAAAGTTAAACCAACCTCATCCCCGGTGTTCGCCAAGAATTTTTCCAAATGATCCTGGCTGACAAAAACCGTACCCAGATGATGGTGGTACGCAAACTTCAACCCTTGCTTGCCTACATACCTCGCAACCTTGGTGAGTCTGTCACCAAACTCCGGCCAACGGGTTGGATCTAGCTCCGGCGTTTCGCCAAGCGAGATCGACCTCTTCCCATGAATTGCATTTGAAGTTTCTGCAGCAACAAATACCTCGCTTCCAAGCTCTTTCAGTAGTGCCAGGTGACCTTGCATTGCCGCGATTTCGGCATCTGCATCTTGGATCAGTAAGTTAGTGGAGTACCAACCCCCGATCAGATCCAATTGGTATTGCCCCAGGAGCTCGCGTAACTCATTTGGTTCACGTGGGAATTTTCCGCCGAGCTCTACGCCCTCAAAGCCCAAGCTTTGAATTTCTGACAGGATATCGTCCAGCGGAGTGTCCCCACCCAGCTCAGGCATATCATCGTTCGCCCAGGCAATTGGGCTAACACCAAACTTAATCGTCACGACAGATCCCTCTTCATACGAACACCTTGTTCATAGTCTCTACGCGCTTCTTGAACTTCCGCCCGATCCGATACTTCGGGTACGGCTACGTCCCACCACCATCCACCCTCTTCAGTGGTTTTCAGAGGATCGGTTTCAATGACGATGACATTTACGCCGCCTTGCGCCGTAGCGCGCGCAACAGCTAACTGGAGCGACGCAAGATTCGCTACAAATTCAGAGTGAGCGCCAAGACTTCTTGCGTGCGCAGCAAAATCAACATTGGGAAGCTCTTGGTGCAGACTGTCAGACAACAGATTGTTGAATCCGGGACTTCCTGTGGCTTGCTGCAGTCGATTGATGCAACCATAACCGCCATTATCCAATACTATTACAGTCAGATCGATTCCCAGCATAACCGCAGTGGCAATTTCAGAGTTCAACATCAGATAACTGCCGTCACCTACCATGACGACGACGTCACGGTCTGGTTCGGCGAGCTTGACGCCAAGCCCTCCGGCAATTTCGTAACCCATGCAGGAAAAGCCGTATTCCAGGTGGTATCCACCAGGGATTGTACATCGCCACAATTTGTGCAGTTCACCCGGCAACCCTCCCGCTGCACACACGACGACCGATTCATCACGGAGTGCCTGCTGGACTGCTTCGACAACTTGAGCATCGCTTGGAAGTGTATCGGGCGCGAGCTCCTCAACGGGTTGGGTTAGCGCATCATACCAAGCGTTGCGCTTTTCAAGCCAAGCATCCAAAGGTTTGGTTTTTGGCTGCCAATCACCTAACAACCTGGTCAGCTCACCAATAAAAGCCTTCGCATCAGAAATGATCGGCGTCGCACTGTGCTTAATGGCATCCAACGGCTGAACATTGACCTGAAATAGCTTCGCTTGCGGAAACAAAGTTCGTGAGCCCGATGTAAAGTCGCTCAGCCGCGTCCCAATACCAATGATCACATCAGCTTGTTCGGCATACGCGTTCGCCGGTTCCGTGCCAGTTACACCGATCGCGCCCAGATTCGTCAGCTCAGTCCAAGCGAGCGATCCTTTTCCGGCTTGAGTTTCCACTACAGGCATACTGTACGCCCTTGAAAACTCAAGAAGCTCATTCTCTGCTTGGCTATAGAGCACGCCCCCGCCCGCGATTATCAATGGTGCTCGAGCGTTCTTGAGCACTTGCGCCAATGCTTGCGTTTCAAATTCATCGGGAGAGGGACGTGGATCACGCCACACGCGTTTTTCGAAGAAATCAATTGGGTAGTCGAACGCCTCAGCCTGAACATCTTGACAGAAAGCCAATGTCGCAGGGCCACACAGCGCAGGATCGCGCAGAACCTTCAACGCCCTTGGCAAGGTGTCGAGGATCTGCTCGGGCCTTGTTATCCTATCGAAATAGCGAGAGGCGGGTTTAAAACAATCGTTGAACGATGCAGTGGCATCCACAAAGCTCTCGGCTTGCTGCAGAACCGGATCAGGCCGCCTACTCGCATAGACGTCTCCTGGAACCAACAAAACCGGCAAACGATTAACATGGGCCCCAGCCGCAGCAGTCACCATATTCGTGGCGCCGGGCCCAATCGAAGTCGTACACA
>JANSXJ010000287.1 GCA_024743015.1 Hyphomonas sp.
ACTTGGTTGCAAGCGCGAACTGAAGCAGGGATATATGAAGTTCCGTTCTTGCGCGATGACGTCGTGTCTCCGACGACTTTTTTGATTTTGAGCGCGGGTTCAGTATTCATTGTCTCGCTAGCGTGGGCGGCGGGCGCGAAGGTATTTTCGATCGACGACAATTTTGGTGTTGTTATTATTGCGGCAGTAATGGCTGCGTTTGCTTTGTTCGTGGTCGCGCCTCATGTCACCAAACACTTGAGGAGCAGACGTGAGAAACAAGGCCTGGAATTCCACGATGTCAAAGTCGCAGGATTTGCGGCGACGTCTCCCGCAGCATTTATCAGCGTCATTGATTCCATATTGGTGCGTTTGATTGCACCGTTGTCCGGCGCAACACAGAATGGCGTGCCACATCTGCTGGTCATTTTGGTTGTATTGGCATTGAGCGCTCTAGGGTATGTAATCGCGGCCCCGTTCGGATTGGTGCCAATCGGAATAGCGATCCTTCTTGTTCTAGCTTTAGGGCGCCGCTGGGCTTGGGTCGAAGAGGATACCGAAACGGCGTCTCGACTTCAGGCGCAAAACAAGGGCGAAATCCACATCGGGTTCTCCAACGATTTAAGAGATGAAGCACTCCTCGGATATGCGTCTTTGTTTGTTCTGGTCCCTTTAGTTTTGCACCAACTACAGTCGGTTACAGGCGCGTTCGTTGAAACAGGATCAGGCACAGGTTCGCCAATTTTTGACTGGTTGCGTTTCTTCGGCGCTGAACTCGCTAAAGCGGTCCCATTTGTTGACTGGTGGGAGATTTACGAAGTGGAGGTGAACACACCTTTCGATGCTTCAAAGAGTCCTCCATTGGCAAAGCATCTGACTTTTGCTGCGAGAGCCATCGTGGACTTAGTTATTATGGCTGCGTTGTTTCAAGCATTGTCCATTTGGCAACGACGTCGAGCGCAGCAACGCCTCTATAACGTCGGTCACCTGAATGCATTCGATCCATTTACTGAGCGCGCGTTCTTTACCGAAGGTATGCGCAGGATATCGAAAGACGAATTCGAGCCGAGTGACGAGTTCAAAGAACGGGTTCGCGCACACGCTGACGCCAGAGAAGCGCTACACGCCCAAAGGCTTCCATATAGTCATCGTCGGTTAAGCGATCTAATTTGCTCACCAGAGAAGGAAATACGGGCTGGCGCGGCATGGATGGTCGATGAGTATGGCGTGCTAGCTGGGACTCCAAGAGTACAATTGGGGTTGCTGCAGCGGAAACTGTCAGTTTACAGCCTTCCGAAGCTTGCGGCCAAGCCCACAATCGCGAATCGTCAAATCGTCCATGACTTGAAAGCAGATTTGGAGCGGATCACTCATCTGTTTTTGAACAACTTGAATTTGGTGAGCGATCAGGAGATCGGGCAATTCGCGGATATCTTGAAGTCGATCAAAGGTTCACCCGAAATGTCGTACGGGCACACTTTGATAATTGATCTCCTTGGATACCAAAAGTCAGAATTAGCTGCGCTGGTTCTCGCCGATCATCTAATTCAAGATCAACACCTGGAAGATCTTCAGCGAATTATTGGTCGCATGACTCACCACATGCTCGGTAGACCAAACCTGTTTCAAGACCACTTTGAAATGCGCTTGAAGGTTTATGATAGCTTGGAGAAGATCGGACTAAACCAATACTCCAGCGAGATAGCAAAGCGCACCGTTCGCGAAGTCTGTACAACCATGTCGAGACTGAAGCCGCTGGGAGATAAATCGAAACAAGGCGTCCGGCGCGCGAAAGATGTGCTGGAAGCCATGCAAAAGGTACTATCTTAGAAGACTCAGGTTAGACTCTGAATGTCGCCAACAACCGAACTCCATACTGTCAAATCGATTCTTTCCGAGCGCTCATGAGTTCCTTTTCTCCGTTCGAGCCCGATTTCAAGTCACTCCATGAACGCGGGCTTGCAGACACGTGGTGGGCCGTGAGTTTTCCGATCGCAATCGCGTCCGCTGCCGTACCGGCAATATTGTCTCAAATGACATTTGGCATCTACGGGCTGACCGCATTTATCACGGTGGTTTCCTACTACTGGCTTTTTGCTCACGCGTTTCACTTGGGATGGAAGGAGCGCACTGTTCTGGCTCTGGATGATCAGGAACTCGACAGTCGATTATGGGCCGCCAGCAAGTCGCAACAACTCCGCCTCGGGTTCGAGAGTGTTGGAAATTACTTCGGCTTTGAAATGCTCGCAAAACAGATCGGTCTAGATACTGAGTGCTACGATGGCCACGAGTTTATAGTCAGAACCCCGAAAGACACGGTTGCCGTAGCAAATGTTATTCGAATTCACGACCGGGCGTATTGGCCCGCAGCGATTTACGAGTTCCTCGAACTGGATGGTTCGCAAATTTCACTATCGAGCTTGTTCGAACAAGAAGAAATAAGAATGCGTGTAAACCAAGCTCAAATCGCGAAAAGCGATTTTGTCTGCATTGGCCTAACGACGCACGCCGTGGAAACGGTTGGAAAACGCGGTCCCGCGGTGCTTTCAAAGCTGAGAGCTAAGTCGCTTGGAGAAGCACTGATATCGTATGCGGGGCTGAATTATCGCCGAAGCAAATTCTACGCTGTTGGATTGGGGCAATCCTTAACGTCCGTAGGCGACGGAGAGAATGAAGAGGCTCGAAATCAACGTTCCGCGGTAATTTTGGCGATAACTCGGAGGCAGGACATCTCCCAAGTATTGGATTTGGAACGAATTACCGAAGCGCTGGTCCAGAACTATCGCACTGACAGACTTGATCTTTCGAACTACGAACTCTCTTCCGACATCGCGCGACAGCTTCAACAGAACGAAATCGATTTTGCGGGCTTCGTTTGAACTACAAAATCTCTGGGTCGCGGTGTCCGCAATCTCGATCAATCGATTATTTTGTTATGTCTGCTAATAGGAACTTCCAGCCCCATCCGAAAACGCCCCGATCTGGTCTCTGGCGTCTTAGACATTCCCGACAAGCAGCTTTCGTCTCGCCAGCACGCCGGAACCAATACTCTCGATCAACGCTTCCGGCACCGTATTGTCAGCCAACTTCGCAATTGCATCCAATGCGCCCGGAATTGCCGCGTCTAATTCTTCGCAAAGTTGGTCCACCGTACCTTTTGGCAAGCCAGCCGCTTCAGCCGTCTGTTCAAAATGGCGTTTTGAAATTTGCATAATCTGATAGCGATTATTGTCGCCGACAGACATCGCCAGTTTGTAGCGATTATGACCAATACGCCCGTTATCAACAATCGGCTGCGCCGAAATGATGTCATAGAGCGGCGCAAGGACGAACCGCCCACCCGGGCGCAGCTGGATCGAGAAGTTTTTGGCGTGCCCGTCGGTTGCTCCTATGAGCCAGAACGCCATTTGTGCCCGAAAGAACGCTAAACGGTCTTCATTTGGCGCGTCGCTTTCTTTCAAGCGCTCCACGATATCTATGACGCTGGGTCCTCCGTCGCGTTGGTACTTCCGCGTCGATGGAACCGACATGGCCTGACAGAAATCTTCTTGTGGAAGTCGGAGTAATCGGCCGTCTTCGGTCCAGAGCCTGTCAAACCGCGTCACACTCAGCGTAAGCTGATCTTCAAAGCTCTCGATCGCCGCTTCTGCGACTTCGAGGCCCAGCGCACGGCAAAGCTCCATACAGACGTATTCATTTTGAACGCTGTCGTTCAGGTCAATGTCATTATGGATGACTCCGATGGCGGGTTTCAAAATATGCGTTGTGGCCGTCGTTCCAATCGGCCGATGCCAAACACCATCTTTTTGCAACAGAGCAGTCTTATCCTGCGCGCCAGCGATCGAAATGCGAAAGTCTTCATCCTCGCGGTCAAGGCCAAGCGGATTAACGCGAAGCCCGCGGATCAGTTGAGCAATTTGTGCTTCGGTAAGTGGTTCGCCTCGCACTTCCCCAGCCTGACCTGGCGCTTCTTCATCAGAGAGGAATTGCAGCGCCCCAACACAATCGCGACCCGCCACTGATAAGAGAGAAAACGCATCCGTTCCTGCAGCCCCAAGGCGTTCAGCAACGTTGCGCCGGACTCGTTCTGCATCGGGTAGAAGATTTTCAAAGACATTTATGACTTCCGCGCCGCGCCATGTTCGCTCCGCGAGCGGGAGCGATGTTGAGACCGGCATGGCATGTTCCCAGGCCAGCCAATCGGGATTGTAGGCAAAACTGATGGCGCCGCTGGCAGCCTGCTCCAAGCGACCGACCAAACGCGCATTCAAGAACACATTGAGACGCTGGGTTTGAGACCGACGCGGCATTAGAACAAGTCCGCAAAATCGGCATCGCTACCACGTTTCGAGACGACAAGTTCGAGCTTGAGCGCAGTGAGCGCGTCGAAGAAGACTTCCATACGCGTGGCAGGCTCGCCAGCTTCTAGTTTGGAGACGGTTGCTTGGCGAACATTCATCCGGGATGCGAGCTCGGTTTGAGACCATCCGCGCGTTTTGCGCGCTTTGCGCACGAGGTCACCCGCCATTCGGGGGCTTCGAACCAGGTCAGACATAGTTTTGCTCCATACGCGTTCGCGAATAAAGTGAATATATACGCTAATACGTATATTTCAAGTTAATACGGAAACGCGTATAGGAATTTTGTCGCCTCGTACGGGGTCACCTACTGGATCAAGCGGCCACCCGATCAGGCCCGACATGCCCCCCGAGTAGTTCCACCAAATATCCGCCGTCGCGCAGCGCTTTGGCTTTTTGGACCAGATATTTAACAGCGTCCTTCATATGCCCGCTTTGCCATTCATCGTCGACTTTGTTCTTGCCATAAAGGACAATGGCAATCTCCCGACGGCTCATGCCAAGTTTGAGGGAATCTAGCACGATTAGTCCATCCCGCAGCATATGGGTCCGTTTGGTCCAT
>JANSXJ010000460.1 GCA_024743015.1 Hyphomonas sp.
AACCTGCCCAAGATCATTTCTGGTGAAGAGAAGATGTGTTTCGCCGTGACGGAGCCCAATTCGGGCCTCGATACGTCTTCACTGGAGACCAAAGCCGAGCGCACCAATGCCGGCTATACGATCAACGGTCGTAAGATCTGGACGACCGGCGCGCAGCGCGCTGACAAGATCCTGATCATCGCGCGGACGACACCGAAGGACCAATGCGCCAAGCCGTATCTCGGCCTGTCACTGTTCTACACGGACCTGGACCGCGGCAAGATTGAAGCCAATCCGATCCCTAAAATGGGTCGCAAGGCGGTTGAGTGTAACACGCTCTTCATCGATGGCCTTGAAGTGCCGAAAGAGCACCTGATCGGCGAAGAGGGGGCAGGCTTTAAGTATCTTCTTCAGGGGCTTAACCCGGAGCGCGTCCTGTTCGCGGTCGAGAGTATCGGCCTCGGGTTCGCGGCGCTGGAGAAAGCCACCACCTATGCGCAAGAACGCGTGGTCTTTGGTCGCCCGATCGGGCAGAACCAGGGCATCGCTCACCCGCTCGCCAAAGCCTGGGCGGAGCTCAGCGCGGCAGAATTGCTCGCCTACAAGGCTGCAGCTTTGTTTGATAGTGGTCAGGAATGCGGCGCCGAAGCGAATGCCGCGAAATATCTCGGCACCGAAGCCGGGTTCAAGGCTTGCGAGACGGCTGTTCTGACGCATGGCGGAATGGGCTATGCGCGCGAGTATCATGTCGAGCGTTATATGCGCGAAGCCATGCTCGCTCGCATTGCGCCGGTGAGCCGCGAGATGATCCTGAACTTTATTGCCGAGCGCGTTCTCGGCCTGCCGAAGAGTTACTAGCTCGCCTCGATTTTCAGATTGACCGTAAGCGGATCCGTTCTGATCCGTCTGCAGGACCCCTCAGAACCCAATTGACTCTTTTACGCAAAAGAACAAAAAGAGAACATATGGGACAGGTAAAGACGATACAAGCAGAGTTGCAGACCCCTATTCCTCTGGGGGCGATCCTGCATCGACCTAAGGCGCTGGATCTTGGCGCGGGCATACAGCTGCGCCGGGGGCGGGTGCATGAAGTGACCGGGGCGGGCGCTGACATGTTTGCGGTGCTGGCAGCGGCGGCGCATGAGCAGAGCTTGCTCTGGATCGGCTTGCACCGGGATATTGTCACACTGAACCCGGCCGGGCTGCAGGCCCATCTCAAGATCGAGCAGATGATCCTGGTCGAAGCTGTGTCGCGCGGCGAGCTTTTGTGGGCGGCGGATCAGGCCTTGCGCGCGCCGGGCGGCTTTTGCGTCATTCTCGATATGCCGGACACCTTGTCCTTGAAGGAAAGCCGACGTCTGCAGCTGGCAGCTGAGCAGGGCGGCGGCATTGGACTGATCCTGCTGCGCGGGCCGGCGAACACGACCGCGGCACAGACGCGTTGGGATTGCCAGCCTTTCTGCGCTGAACAACCGGCCTGGGACTGGACTTGTCTCAAAGGCAAGAATGGTGAGACCGGGCGCTGGCGGATGACGCGCAAAGGACCACAGAAGCGGGGGCAGAATGCCAAGGATACTCTCCATATGGCTACCGCAGCTTCCGCTTGATCGCCTGACCCGGCAAGGCGACACGCGCCTGTCCGGGGCGTTCGCCGTGATTGCCGAGGAGAGCAATGCCTGGCGGCTGGTGCATGCAAATGACGCAGCGCTGACAGCTGGCGTAAAGGCAGGCCAGTCCCTCGCGGATGCGCGCGCGATTTGCCCTGACCTGCTGACAGAACCGAGCGATCCGGTGCGGGAGGACTTGCTGCTGCGGGCGCTCTGGCGCTGGGCGGATGGCTTGTCCCCGCGCGTGGCCCTGGACCCGCCGGATGGGCTCTTGCTCGATATTACCGGCTGCGCACACTTGTTCGGCGGGGAAGTGGAGATGGGGCATGAGGCGCTGACCCGGCTTGGTGATCTGCAGATCCAGGCCCAGATCGGAATTGCCGACACCAAGGGCGCGGCGCAGGCTCTGGCCCGGTTCGGCGCGCGGGAGGTATCCGTCGCGGAGCCAGGGCAAACCGCCGAAGCGCTTGCCGCTTTGCCGGTTGCTGCGTTGGCGCTTCCGGACAAGATGGTGAGCGAACTCGCCCGGGCAGGCCTGACCACAATTGGTCATCTCTATCAGCAAAAATCGGCTGAGCTGGCGCGTCGGTTTGGTCTGCGCCTGACCCGGCAGCTTGGCACCGCGAGCGGGGTTGAGCCGGATCCGGTTACACCGAAAGCTGCTGACCCCACCTATGCCGCGCGGATGACTCTGCCAGAGCCAATCGGCTTCCTCGAAGATCTGGAAAATGTACTGCAACGCCTGGCAGCGCAGATTTGCGGGCGGCTCGAAAATGATCAACGCGGTGCGCGACGGTTCCGGCTGACAGTGCGCTGCGTCGACACGGGCGATCACCATATGGGAATCGGCTTTGCCCGGCCCTGCTCGGATCCGGACGCTGTGCTGCGGCAATTCTCGCATCCTTTGTCACAGCTCGAGATCGAATATGGTGCGGACTGGTTCCGTCTCTCTGCCGAACATATTGAGCCGATCCGTTTGAGGCAGGGCAGTTTTGGTGAGGATGCCAAGCGCGCTGATCAACGCCTCATTCTGATTGAAACACTTGGGAACCGGCTCGGCTTTGATCATGTCCGGATTTTTCACCCACGCGACAATCATGTGCCTGAGCATGAGTTTGAACAGATTGAAGCCGCAGGGGCGAACCCGGTTTGGCGAGCTGCGCCGCGGCCGCGTCCAATCCGGCTGTTCACGCCGCCAGAATTTGTCCAGGTC
>JANSXJ010000266.1 GCA_024743015.1 Hyphomonas sp.
CCGCGACGGGTGAAGCTAAGCATGCTCATAACCTTTCCTTAACAGTCTGAGTCGGATTGGTTGCCAAGAAGTTAACGCCATTACAGGGGCGAAACGAAAGGCAATGGTGAGGACGAGATGGTGTTTATTCCGCGGAAGTGTCCGCATCATCGGAATCGCCCAACCGGGCATCGAGCACGGCCCGCATACCGTCAGCGGTGCGCCACTCATAGCCCTGGAGTTTCTCACCATTAATGAAAACGGTCGGGGTCGAGTTCACCCCCTGGCTGTCACCTTTCATGACGGACTCACCAATCGCGTAAGTCACGTCCTTGTTGGCGAGGCAGTCGGTGAAGGCGTTCCCCTCAATGCCATACGTTGAAGCAAGATCCCGCAGGGCACCTTCGATGTTGCCGCCGGTCTGGGCCAGATTGATGATGTTTGTCTGCGCCTGGAACAGGTCTTCAATCGCGTCATAGTAGCGGTCTTCCCCAGCGCAGCGGGCGAGGGCAAAACCAGCCACTGAGATATTCGCGGGTGGCGTTGGAAACTCGCGGAAGACGAGCTGAACTTTTCCGGTCTCGATATATTCGCTTTTCAGAACCGGGATGACTTCGGTGTGAAATTGCAGGCAGGCCGGACAGGTCCAGCTGGCATATTCAACCATTGTGATAGGTGCATCCGCGTCCCCAAGCGTGATGTCTGTCAGTGCGATTTCACCTGAGCCGGACGTGCTGGTCTGCGCGTTTCCTGTATCGGCGGCACCACAGGCGCTGAGTGCGAATGCGGAAATGGCCGCAAGGGCGACACGGCGGGTTAAACGAGGCATGTGTGGGGACCTTTCATGCGGACTAAAATGGAAGCGAGGGGCTGTCATCTGGTGCGGACTCTTCAGGTTCAGCCGTTAGCACGGCTTCTCCCAATGCCAATAGGGCGGTTCGCAGTTTTTGATCTTCAATTCCCTCTGCGCTGGCGACAAGGGCATCGCGCTGGTCCGGCGTGAGGGGGACGGTGCGGATCGGTTTCGAGTGTTTGGTGGAAGCGGAGAAATGGCCTTGCAGGATCTTGATCGCCGTAATGTCGCCGCCCGCTGCTACAGAGACGCGCTGGCGGATCATCTCGCTTTGATGCTGAACCAGACCCGCGGCGGCCGGGATGACGGTCAAGGTCAATCGACGCCCCCCTTTTGCTGGCGTCAGTTTCTCCGGTCGACACAAACGCGCGAGTTGCTCGCCGACGATCTCAGCCCATTGCACTTTCAGGCGGCTGAGGGTCGCGCCTTTCTTCGGGAGCGCCTTTCGGGTGAGGCGCATCGCAGCTGTGCCAATCGTTCCTGGACCTGGATGCACGGGTTTTGTCTTTGCATAGCGGAGCTTGACGCGGGCGCGCGCTTCTTCCAGCGGATCGAGGCTTGATCGTTTTACCATTCGCTTCACCTTGCCCGGCATGAACATGGATGAAAAGTTACACTTTGCAGACCTTTCCGACCAATTGCTCGATTGGTACGCGGGCGCAGCGCGCGAGTTGCCCTGGCGGATTGGGCCAAGTGCCCGTGCGAAAGGTGTAAAGCCGGACCCATACCGTGTGTGGCTGGCTGAAATCATGTTGCAACAAACCACCGTGCCGCACGCCACGCGCTACTATCAGGATTTCACCAGACGGTGGCCGAAAATTGAGGATTTGGCTGGCGCGCCGGATGAAGACGTGATGGCGGCCTGGGCGGGACTTGGGTATTATGCCCGAGCTCGCAATCTGTTGAAGTGCGCGCGCGAAGTTGCGGCGATGGGCGGCTGGCCAGATACGGCGGAGGGGTTGCAGAAGCTACCGGGGATCGGTCCCTACACCGCCGGAGCCGTTGCAGCGTTGGCGTTCGGACGTCGGGCGGCGGCTGTGGATGGAAATGTCGATCGCGTCTTTGCGCGGCTGATGGCGCTCACCGGGGACTGGAAATCTGCAAAAGCGCGCCTGAAAGCTGTGGTTGAAGATCTTGTGCCTGAAGACCGGCCCGCTGAATTCGCCGAAGCTTTGATGGATCTTGGCGCAACCATCTGCACGCCGAAATCCCCCAACTGTCTGATCTGCCCCTTGAGGGAGATGTGCGCCGCCCGGAAAGAAGGCCGACCGGAACTCTATCCGATCAAACCCAAGAAGCAGGCAAAACCGACACGGCACGGGCACGTCTATATTCTGTTGGGAGAGGCGGACACGGTTCTCACTGAGCGTCGCCCGGATAAAGGCTTGCTTGGAGGCATGTTGGGTTTGCCAACTTCTCCCTGGTCGAGCGAGCTGGCGGCGCCGGAATTCCCCTCTGAGGGGAATTGGTCTGAACTCGGCGAGCTCCGTCACGTCTTCACGCATTTCGCACTCACGCTGAAAGTGTGGCGCGCCGAAACCGATGAGAGGCAAAGCACGACGCGCCAACAGGCGTCCGAGGGATTGCCGAGTGTCTTTGCAAAAGCGCTGAAGCTTGCTTTGTAAAACGCTCAAAGATCTGCGTGTGAATTGATTAAAGCGGGCGCTCCGCAGGTCCGTTTCGATACCGTCCGCCAACGCTCAGTGTGTTTTATCATCCCTTCAAACCTGTGGATACGGATCACAAAGTTCTTGTTTTGTTCTTTTTGGGTGTTTACACCATAGCGTATGCGAACGGGTCAGAAATTAGCTAAGCCAGGCCGCGTGGAGCGCGCAGAGGTGGCAGAGGTGCGAGAACGCTTTCACCATCGCGGACGCGGAGCCGTATCGAACCAGACCGGGCGGTTCGAACGGGAGACCCGCGAAGCGCTGGATGATGGCTGGGGAACGGTCGAAGAAGACGCACCGCGCCTCAAGACCACGCTAACGAAAGAGTCGCCGCGCACCATCATTACGTTCAACAAGTCGCCTGATATCCATTTCGACCGCTCGATCAATCCGTATCGTGGCTGTGAGCATGGGTGCGTCTATTGCTTCGCACGACCTACCCATGCCTATCATGGTCTGTCAGCCGGGCTCGATTTTGAGAGCAAGCTTTTCTTCAAGCCGGATGGTCCGGAGCTGCTTCTCAAGGAGCTGTCGCGGCCGGGTTATGTGCCGCGGCCGATTGCGCTTGGCGTCAATACGGACGCGTATCAGCCGGTCGAGCGCGAGCAGAGACTGACGCGCCGGTTCCTGCAAATTCTCAGCGATCACAATCATCCAGTGTCGTTGCTGACCAAGTCTGCACTGATCGAACGCGACATGGATCTGATCGCGCCCATGGCGGAAAAACAGCTTTGCCGTGTCGGCGTGTCGATCACGACGCTTGACCCGAAGCTGGCCCGGCGGATGGAACCGCGCGCTGCCACTCCCCGAAAACGGTTTCAGGCCGTGAAGCGCCTCAGCGATGCCGGTATTCCGGTGACCGTGATGGCTGCGCCGATCATCCCGGCTTTGAATGAGCCGGAGCTGGAATCGCTGCTGGAAGCTGCCAAAGCCAACGGCGCGATCGGGGCAGGGTACGTCTTGTTGCGCTTGCCGCATGAGCTAAAGGACATTTTCCACGAATGGCTGGTGCAGCATTATCCCGACCGTGCCGCTCGCGTGATCAATACGCTCAGGGACATGCGCGGCGGGAAAGATTATGATGCAGACTGGTTCGAACGTGGCACCGGCAGCGGTGTGGTCGCTCGATTGATCAAACAGAGATTCATCAAGTCGATCCAACGTCTCGGGCTGCAGGCGACGCGGACGCCGTTGCGCACGGATCTCTTCCAGCCGCCTGTTTTGAAGGGCGGTCAGTACCGAATGGATTTATAAGTTACTGGGTAGCTTGCTCGGCGAGTTTCGCGGCATTGGCAGCCTGCGTCTCGCGGGTCAGTCTGTAATTTCGCATGATGATAGCGGCCAGCGCATAAGCCACGACAGGTACGCCGACAAAGACCAGCATCACGCCGCGAACCACTTCCGGACTATTCTCGCCAGATGGGTCAAAGCCGACCCAGGCACCGAGCAGGATATAGGGAATTCCAATCGCAAAACTCGCCCCGGTCTTGTAAGCGCCGGACATCAGCGAATAGTACATGCCGGAGCGGTTCTCACCGGTCTTGACCTGCTCGGCCTCGATAATGTCGGCGACCATGGACCGTGCAAGAATGAACGGTGTGCCGTAACCGAGGCCCGAGACGACAGCCGCAAACAAGAGCGGCACGAGCCCACCACCCGTCGCGCTTAGAGGCAGGTAGATCATGTAAGTCGCGATAGACCAGACCGCGGTTCCGACGAAGGCGATATGTTTTTCCGTTCGCTTGGACAACCAGATCCAGAACGGCATGGCGGCGAAACCGGCAACAAAAAAGACCATGAGAATAACCGGTGCAAAGTCGGTGACGCCAAACCCCCACTGTGCCGCAAACAGGAAGGTGCCTCCGGTGCCGGCGATGGCGATCCCGACCAGAATCTCGACCATCAGAACGCGCACCATGTTGGGGTCCTTGAACGCGACTTTGATGGCCTGCCAGGAGAATTTCATCCTGGGTTCGTTTTCTTTCGGTGGAGAGTCCGGCACGAAGAAAACAGCCAGCGCGATTGTCGCGGGCAGGACGATCATCAGGATGATACCCATCACCATGACCTGGCCTCGGCGGTCGATGCCGAAATTGATCGCCAGCAAGGTCGGAATGATCAGCAGCGACAGGAGCGTCACTGTCGAGATAATCTCTCGCCACATAAACAAGCGCGACCGTTCATCATAGGCGTTGGTGATCATCGGTACCCAGGATTGGTGCGGCGTCTGGAGCATGGTGAATCCCAGCCAGAACACGATCAACCAGACGACAAGATAGGCCGGAGAGACCGTCTCTCCCATCGGCATGAACATGAAAAAGGCGCCGATCATCAGGACTGGAACGCTCGCGACCAGCCAATGTTTGACGCGGCCTCGCTTCGTGGGCCTGGTATCAACCAGCCAGCCCATCACCGGATCGGTTCCCAGGTCCCAGAATCGCAGGATCATGAATATCAGGCCGACCATGGTCGTTCCGAGGCCGAGCTGCTCCGCATACATCGGCGCGACGAACACAGCCATTGGCAGTCCGATCGCCGCGAGCGGCATTCCAACACTGGCAAATGCAAGGACCCGCGTCAGCGGAAGGCGGTCTGGCGCAGCACTCATGTTGTGGAAGATGACGCACCCGTCACGAAAGGCAAGCGGAATCGGGTGAGATCTGATTTTCCACAGACTTGTCCACAGCAGAAAAATCATGCAGTTTCGATAACGAAACGATCGGGCGGGCGCAAAATCGATTCGCTGGTAACGAATCAGAAACCCAAAGCAGTAG
>JANSXJ010000270.1 GCA_024743015.1 Hyphomonas sp.
CGAGCTTGTTGATGAAGCACATACGGGGGACGCCGTACTTGTCGGCCTGGCGCCATACGGTTTCGGACTGGGGCTCCACGCCGGCAACGCCATCAAATACGGCAACTGCACCATCCAACACGCGCAGCGAGCGTTCGACTTCGATGGTGAAATCGACGTGGCCGGGGGTGTCGATGATGTTGATGCGGTGCTTGGGCATATCCGCCCGCAGCGCGTCCGGGTCCGACATCGGATCCATGGTTGCATCTTCGGCGGTCCAGAACGTGGTGGTCGCAGCCGAGGTGATGGTGATCCCGCGTTCCTGCTCCTGCTCCATCCAGTCCATCGTCGCCGCGCCATCGTGCACTTCGCCGATCTTGTAGGACTTGCCGGTGTAATAGAGGATACGCTCGGTCGTGGTGGTCTTGCCGGCATCGATGTGAGCCATGATGCCGATATTGCGATAGCGCTCCAGCGGATACTCGCGGGCCATATTCGTTTCCTTAAGCGTCTGTCGGGGGCCGCCGGGTCAGCGGGTCGGCCCCCATATAGTGACGATTGTGACAGCCGGAAGACGCAGCTTCAGGCCGGTCCACAATCCGTTACCAGCGATAATGCGAGAAGGCGCGGTTGGCATCTGCCATGCGGTGGGTGTCTTCGCGCTTCTTCACGGCATTTCCGCGGTTGTTGGCAGCATCCATCAGCTCACCCGACAGACGCGCTGCCATGGTGGTTTCCGGACGTCCGCGCGCCGCGGTGATCAGCCAGCGGATCGCCAGCGCCTGGGCACGCTCGGGGCGCACCTCCACCGGCACCTGATAAGTCGCACCACCAACGCGGCGGCTGCGGACCTCGACCTGCGGCTTCACATTGTTCAGCGCATCATGGAACAGCTGGATCGGATCCGCCTTGGCCTTGGCCTCGACAGTCTGGAGCGCCGAGTACACGATACCTTCAGCGACGGCCTTCTTGCCGTCATACATCAGGTTGTTCATGAACTTCGACAGGATCTGATCCCCGTACTGGGGATCGGGCAGGATGACCCGCTTTTCGGGACGACGACGACGTGACATATTTTTAAACTCCCTAGGAGTGCGGCCCCTGCCCTCCGCTTCCGTCACCCTGAACTTGTTTCAGGGTCCATCAGGCGGCTGGCTCAGCCCTGTAATTCGGATAGACCTGCGCTTGCGGCACCATGGATCCTGAAACAAGTTCAGGATGACCCGATGCCGCAGGCTATCGGGTCACTTCGGACGCTTGGCCCCGTACTTCGAACGCGACTGCTTGCGGTCCTTCACACCCTGCGTGTCCAGCACGCCGCGCAGGACGTGGTAACGCACACCGGGAAGATCGCGCACACGCCCGCCGCGGATCAGCACGACGCTGTGCTCCTGCAAGTTGTGGCCTTCACCGGGGATGTAGCTGATGACTTCGCGCTGGTTGGTCAGGCGCACCTTGGCGACCTTGCGCAGCGCCGAGTTCGGCTTCTTCGGGGTCGTCGTGTAAACTCGGGTGCAAACGCCGCGCTTCTGCGGGTTCTGCTCCATCGCAGGGACCTTGGACTTGGCCTTCTGCGGAACGCGGCCCTTGCGGACCAGCTGGTTGATTGTCGGCATTAGTTCTCACTTCACCTGATGAGGGTGACACCTGTGCCGGATGGTGGGGAGAGGATTAGTCCAATCCGTCATCCCGGGCTTGAACCGGGACCGCTATCCGCAAGCGTATCGCTGGCGGCACAAGATCCCAGCTTTCGCTGGGATGACGAATGAGACTGAAACGCTCCACCCGCATATCCGGCCCTTCGGCCACCGGGTTACTTTGACGGCTGCCCCCATGGAGGAACGCACCGGCAATGTTCAGCTCGAACCGGGACGAACCCGGAAGATGCGCGCCCTTAGGCGGGTTTGGGTTGGGGGTCAAGGCGGGAGTGATCAGGCGCCCAGAACTTCCTCAATGGCTTCCCGCAGGCTGTCCGCCAATGTTATTCCCTCCGGAACGAATTTGCCGAACGATGAGCAATTCCGTAACTTCCGCTCGCTCGCTACTTTTCGGACTTTTGATGCCAAGTCTTTACCAAGATAAACATCAGCGAAGTTCGCAGCCTTAGACTTCGCATGCGCTTCATCGTGACCAATCGGGCTACAGATCCCGTTCTTATAGTCATCAATAAACTGCGAGATTTCATTTCGCTTAGTATTGAAAATAACCCTCGCACCATCTTGGTCAAGCAAATCGCAAGCCGCAGTCAAAATATCCAAAGCATCATTCTGGTCAACTTCGAAATGCGCAGCAATAACATCCACACGGTTCCAAGCAGCCTCAATATCACAACCTTCAGTGAACCAAACCCGAAGGCCTCGCTTCTGATACGGGAATTGCTGAAGTTTTTTGTCTTGCGGCAACATGAAATCGCTATCCCTGTGAAGGAGAATTTTCATCTTCTTGCCAAAAAGAGATTCAAGCGTTGCTAATGTTTCAGGCTGCGGTAAACGTGAGTTACCTCTTCCCGGCCAAACCGCAACCTTGCTTTTTCCCGGCCAAACCGCAACCTTGCTTTGAATATGCGGCCATTGTCGGAGAAGCGCATTAAGTAATCCGACCTTCTTGTCTTCAGTTATTAGAAGCAATGATTTATCGAGTATACCCCAGCCCATAGCCCGCCGAATTTCATCAGAATCATCTTCGCAAACGTCGCCACTTTTCATCCAGACTACCGTGGCATCAGCCGGCAAAGACCTCACCACGCTTGGGCTATGCGTGCTTAGCAACACTTGGCACTCATACTTTATTGCCGCCGACATCAAGACACTCACAAGCCGCTCCTGCACATCGGGATGGAGATGTGAGTCCGGCTCGTCTACCAGCAGCAGTCGTGGTCTAAAATACACGAGATATGCAAATATTTGAATGACTTGCAGGAAACCTATTCCTGCTAACTCGAGAGGCTTAAATCGGCGGATATCCGCGTTTCGCATAGCGCCCGTCTGAAATTCCGCGTGAATTTTGTAGTGCTTTTCATCCTTGAATTTGACCCTCAACGATAGAGGCCCAAGGACAGCCGAAGCTAATGCTTCAACTTCAGACAACGCGGTGCCGCCAGTCTCAAGTTTTTCGTTTGAGGCCAGGTCTAAGATATTTCGCAGAACCGTATTTGCATCGCCAGCAGCCGCTTGTCTGTGCACAATCAGTTTCGATCGCTTTTCCTCGGCAAGCGGAATGCCAGCCAAGCCGGGTATGTATGCAGATACCTCTCGGCCGCTGGATCGGATTTGAGCCGTAAGCGGGTTATTCGATGGCACATGTACACTAATACCCTCATTCCTCGCCGACTTAATCCACATTGGGACAGTGATAGGACTAACACCATCTATTGTAGCATTGATAATGACATCCATCTTGGGGGCGGCAGAGAAGTTTCCATATTCGCCAGAATGAGAAGCATTTTTGTAGTCAGGCGAAGGCATGTAGGTTGCGTCAATTTCTGAAAGCGTAGAACCCTTGTTTTGCTGCTCTGGCGAAACGCTTGGATTTCTGCCACTCTGAAGCATCCAATGCAGGGCTTGCAAGACAGAGCTTTTGCCGCTGCCATTGGTCCCAACCAAAACCGTAAAGGCACTCAGCGGCACCCTTGTAGCTTCGATGGCTTTAAAATTTCGAATTTCGACCCAGTTTAGCTTCATACGCGATAGGCTAGTTGGCTGAATGGAGGGTTGCAACGCGACTTGCGTATTTTCCACCGACAATCATCAGCTTGCTATTCGTGCGCCTTTCTGAAGTGGCTCCACATTGTTCGTTGCTGGCTAGTCGTCGGGATAAATGGCCCCCTAGATCAAGCCGAGGGAGACGAAGCGGGGGAAGGACGCCGCCCCTTCCCCTCCGCGAGTTGTTTGTTTTCGCCCTCAGGCGCCGGGCGCAGCGCGTCCGCGCTGGTTGTCCTCGCTTCGCTCGTTCAGCTTCGCTTCGGCTACGCGCCATAAGGCGCGGCGCGCGGTCGCGCTTGCGGGCCTGCGGCCCGAACCATCGCCATACGCGCCGTTGGTGGCTCAGCAAAGGAAGCTGGACCCCGGATCAAGTCCGGGGTGACGATAGGGGCGGGATGATTGGCGGCACGCCCCCCCTTCCTCTGCGCCTCCCTTCCCTCTGCGCCTATGCGTGAAACCACTTTCCTGTCGCACGCGCTGTTGGTGGCTTCTCGTGAAGAAGCTGGACCCCGGATCAAGTCCGGGGTGACGGTGTGGCAGAAGTATCGGCGACAAAGCCGCCGCAAGGGCGCCAAAGGGATCAGGCGCCCGCCCGCAGCGATGCGCCCGCAGGGCGTGTGAGCGAGGATTTCGCGCGCCGGATGGCGTGCGGAACACAAGGATGGCTTCCCATTTTCCTACTCACCCAAACCCTGCCACCCTTTCCCCATGCTCTCCGACGAAACCCCCGCCCCCATCAAGCGCAACAAGCGCAAGATCCCGCGCCAGGCCACCTCCGAGGTCGCGTGGGAGTTCGAACCGGCGGTCATATCCGACACCGATCCGCTGCTCGACTTCCCGCCTTTTCGCCACAAGCAACCGCGCCGCAATTCGATCACGCCCGATCTCCAGCGCGCCTTTGTTGCGCGGCTCGCCGAGACCGGCATCGTCAAGGCGGCGGCAATCCATATCGGGCGCTCGCTCGAGGCGCTCTACAAGCTGCGCCAGCAACCGGGCGCGGAGGGCTTTGCGGCCGCATGGGACGAGGCGCTCGAATGGGGGGTGCTGCGGCTGGAGGATTGCGCGATCGAGCGCGCGCTGGCCGAAGGCTTCTCCAACCCGCGCGTCAATTCAATGCTCGCCTTCGTGATCCGGCACCGCCACGCGCAATATGTCGACGCGCGCGATGTCGGGCCCGGCCACTGGCTCTACGAACAGATCCGAGCCGACGTGCTAAGCGAAGCGGGTTACTCCGACGAAGAAGACGACCTCACCTGAAAGCGCTGTCACGGACCGCAGGCCCGCACCCGCAGCGCCGAAGGCGCGAGGATTTCGCGCGCCGGATGGCGTGCGGAACACAAAAACACGAGGAAAGCGCGCCCGCGCAGGCAGGTGCCCTCCTCAGGAACTGAGAAACCCCACCAGCGCGCGCACCTTCTTGGCGCGCCATTGCGGCGGGGGGGCGAGCAGCCAGTAGGTGCGGATGGCAGGCTCCGGCCCGTCCAGCACCATCAGGCTGCCGCGCGCAATCGCCGCTTCGGCCAGCGCTAGCGGCAGGACCGTGCGC
>JANSXJ010000297.1 GCA_024743015.1 Hyphomonas sp.
AGCGTCTTTTCCATCTGATCACCGATATGCCATTTCTGAGCATAGCCCCCGATCAGGACCGTCAATCCGATAGCTGGCATCTGGTCAAGCAGTGGCTGACGCCAGGTTTCGGCGCAACGTTTCATTGGCGGAATATCGCCGCCATTCTTGTCATATCCCGGAAAACAGAATCCCATCGGCACAATCGCGACTTTGGAGGCATCGTAGAACGTGTCTTCATCCATGCTCAACCAGTCGCGCAACCGCACACCCGACGGATCGGTGAAAGGACGACCGGACTCCATTGCGAGATTGCCGGGCGCCTGCCCCGCAATCAGGATTCTAGCCGTTTTCGACACTTGCAATACGGGCCTCGGCGGACGTTCCATGTCGGCTTTGCATAATTGACATGCGCGGATCTCGGCTACGAATTTTTGGAGATCAGTGCTCATTGGCCTAATTAATTCCTGAAACTTTTATACCGAGGACGAGAACCATGAGTGCGCCGATCGAGCAAATCATAAAACCGCGAGAGAAAGACCTGGGGGACGGATTTGTCGTTCGCCGGATCCTGCCATTCCATAATCGCAAAATGGTTGGTCCGTTCATATTCTTCGATCATTTCGGGCCAGTCGAGTATGCACCCGGAAAAGGATTCGATGTTCGCCCGCATCCGCATATCGGTCTCTCAACCGTGACCTTTTTGTTCGAAGGCGCGATCCGTCACAAGGACAATCTGGGCAACGATCTGGTCATTCGGCCCGGTGCGGTGAACTGGATGAAGGCGGGGCGCGGAATTTGTCATTCCGAGCGGACGCCTGATCCAGAACGCGCGGCCGGTCAGTCCATGCATGGGATCCAGACCTGGGTCGCTCTGCCAAAGGAACACGCCGAGACAGCTCCGGATTTCGTCCACCATCCGGCAGACACATTGCCGGAGTTTGACCTTGGCGGTGCCAGCGCGCGCGTCCTCGCAGGAACCGCGTTCGGACATACATCGCCGGTCGAGTTTCCTTGGGGCATCTGGTATGTCGGTGCAGAGGCAGACACGGGCGCCAACTTCACCATTGGCGCAGACGAGGCAGAGGAACGGGCGCTGTACGTGGCTTTTGGATCCGCTTCAATCAACGATGAAACGATTGAAGCCGGTCAGATGGTCATCCTGACCCCGCGTGTCGATGTTCAAGTATCGGTATCTGCCGGGACGCGCTTCATGCTGGCCGGCGGCGAACCTATGGACGGACCACGCAAGATCGACTGGAATTTTGTTGCCACAGACAATACGCGCATCGAACAAGCCAAGGCGGACTGGCGCGCCTCTATTGAAGGCAACTGGAATGACACGCCATTCACGCTACCAGAGGGCGAGGACGAACACATCCCTCTGCCCGGGGAATAAACGGTTTCAGAAGCAACCTTGTCGCTCTGAGCGCCCTGTGCCAAACCGACGCCATAGAAAATAACAGGAGCGAGAGACCATGATTCGTCTCACAATTGCGGCATCGGCGCTGGCGTTGATTACGGCTTGCGGACAGACCGCGGAAGACACCGACCCGATCACACCGGAAACCCCGCCGGTGGAAACAGAGACGAGCGAGGCCAGGGCCCTGCTCATGCCACTTCCTGAAGGTACGAGCGCCGCGATCAGCGCAGATGATCTACGCCAGCGCATCGCAGCGCTTGCAGACGATGCATTTGAAGGGCGCGGGCCTGCCGCTGAAAAAGGCGAGCAGGCTGCTGACTGGATCGCTGCTGAAATGGCGCGCGTCGGCCTTCAACCCGCTGGCGAAAATGGCAGCTGGTTCCAGACTGTTGGAATGGTCGAGCAGACGCTCGACGAAAACGCATCAGCGCTAACATTCTCCGGCGGCGCATCTGGTGAAGACTTCCCAATGACGCTGAAGGAAGACGCCGTTCTATGGACCAAGAAGCAAGACCGAGACCAGGCCGAATGGACGGATTCCGAGTTGGTTTTTGTTGGCTATGGTGTCGTCGCTCCCGAATATGGCTGGAACGATTATGAAGGTCTCGACGTTGCGGGAAAAACCGTCGTCATGCTGGTCAACGACCCGGGATATGCGCTGGAAGGTGAACTCTTCAAAGGCAAGTCCATGACCTATTATGGTCGCTGGACCTACAAGTTCGAAGAAGCGGGTCGCCGGGGCGCAACAGGCGCGATTGTCGTGCACGAAACCGCACCTGCCTCCTATGGCTGGGACGTGGTGGCGAATTCCTGGTCCGGGGCGCAAGCGGACCTCGTCAGGACCGATGGCGGCGATAATCGCACGCTGTTTGAGTCCTGGATCACAGAAGAAACTGCGCGGGCTCTATTCGCAGAAGCCGGCCTCGACTTTTCCGAGATGAAAATCGCAGCCAAGACCCAGGGGTTCCGTCCGGTCGATATGGGCGGCCTAACCGCGAGCGGGAACCTGGTCCAATCGGTCAGCACCACTCAGTCTCGCAATGTTGTTGGCATGTTGCCCGGTTCAACAGCGCCCGACGAATACATGTTGTTCACCGCGCACTGGGATCATCTCGGCAAGAAGTCCGAAGAGAAGGCTGGCGAGCCCAATCAGGACTTCTACCGGGATGACATCTTCAACGGAGCTGTCGACAATGCGACGGGCACGTCTGCCTTGCTCGAAATGGCCGAGGCGATGGCCGCAGAAGACCTCAATCGCTCAGCCTTGTTCCTCGCTGTGACTCTGGAAGAATCCGGTCTGCTCGGCTCAGCGTATTATGCTGAGAACCCAACCGTTCCGATGAACCAGATCGTCGCCGGTCTGAACATGGACGGGATGCTGCCTGTCGGCAAAACCAACGATATGGTCGTTGTCGGCTATGGCGCATCTGAGCTGGAAGACCTGCTCAAGGAGCATCTCGACGAGACGGGCCGCGTCATCGTGCCGGATCCGAACCCTCAAGCCGGGTATTTCTATCGCTCCGACCATGTCTCCTTTGCCAAGAAAGGCGTGCCCATGCTGTACGCCGATGGCGGCGTCGATAAAGTGGATGGCGGCGTTGCAGCCGGCAAAGCAATTGGCGATACCTACACGGCGCAGCGCTACCACAAGCCGATGGACGAATATAATGACAACTGGGATCTGTCTGGCATGGAGCAGGACATTGCAGCGCTGTATTCTGTCGGATTGAAAATTGCTCAGTCTGATGCCTGGCCAACCTGGTATCCCGGCAATGAGTTCGAAGCGATCCGTCAGGCATCGCTCGCCGAACGCGAAGAGTAGACAAGGCGTTGCTGTCCTACCAGCACGGCTTTCACGCAGGCAACAAGGCGGATGTGCTGAAGCACGCCGTCTTGCATGCTGTACTGCAAACCGAGGCCGAGGCAGACCGTCCTTTGCTCTATGTTGAGACCCATGCGGCGCGCGGTTTCTATGATTTAAACAGTTCGCAATCGGCCAAGACAGGCGAAGCGCTCACAGGCGTCCTCGCTATGCCGAACGCCAAACAGGCGGCAAACGCTCTGCAGCCATGGTTGCGGCATGTGCAATCGAAAGGACCAGGATCTTATCCGGGGTCCCCTGCCCTGGCTTCGCAGATCCTCGGCCCCAAAGCTCGACTGGCCCTGTTCGAACTGCATCCGGCTGAGCACAAGGCGCTATCCCAAGCTCTGCACAAAGATGATCGCGTGCAGATCCGCAAGGAAGACGGGTATCGTGGTGCCCTTCGCCTGCAACCGCGCCGAGCCGAGGACATGCTGGTCGTGCTGGACCCAAGCTACGAGACCGAAGCCGATATGGACGCGCTCGCCAATTGGGTGCCGCGCGCCATGCGCAAATGGCCAAAAGCGAAGTTTCTGATCTGGTTGCCGCTCTTCGCAGACGGCCGCGAGGAAGAATTTGGTGCATTCCTCTCTGAGCTGGATGAAGGTTTTGTCGCCGGTAGCCGGTGGGCGCGTCAGAGCGATGACCCCTCCGCCTTGGAAGGGTCGGCGATGATCGGCCTGCGCATCGGTGGCGGTGCGGCGAGAAAGTCTTTCGCGATTGCAGCAGAATTGGACAAGCTTTGGCGCGACTAATTTAACAAATTAGCGCTTGAATTCTGGTTCCCTTTAGGTTGCAACACGTCGAAACAAGTCCCCGCAAAAAGAAAATGATCGCTTACTCCAGTTATTCTTTTCCGTGCTTGCCAGCACGTGCCGATCGTAGGTTTCCGGCATGAACCTGTTGTTTCGCCTTCTTTGGGTGATGCTACGGGCACGCTTTGGTGCCCGGCATACACCGGTAATTGCCCCGGCGGTCCTGAAATTTCGGGTTTGGCTGACAGATCAGGACATGTTCCTTCACATGACCAATAGCCGGTATTTGTCGTTCAGCGACCTCGGCCGCGTGGATCTGTTCAGCCGCTCCGGTTTGCGTAAAGTCTTGAAAGCCAACGGATGGAAAACTGAAATCTACGGACAGAGCATGACGATCAATCGCATGCTAAAGGCCCCGAAACCGTTTTCCCTCGAGACGCAGGTTCAGGGCTGGGATGACGAGTTTCTGGTGCTGGGGCAGCGCTTTCTGCGCAACGCGAAGAACCACGCTGGCGTCGTTACACTGCTCGCGATCAAGGATAAAACCGGCGCTCCGATCCCGCCCCAAAAGGCCCTCGATCAGATTGAGACAGGCATTCAATCACCTCAATTGTCGCTCCCGTTAGCCGACTTGATCGAGAGCGCGAAACGGTCACGCGCGCCTGAGAACCAATAATCGATAAGTCTACTTTTGAATGTATTCGA
>JANSXJ010000464.1 GCA_024743015.1 Hyphomonas sp.
TCTTCCCCAATCGAGACGGAACGTTCCTCACAGATGCAACTCTTCTGCCAGATTCAACCAAACTGGCCCACTTTTTTGTGGGGGGTTCAGAGCGCGAGATTGCGGGCGCGCTAAAACCGCTTGCTTATCGCAGGGGAGGGGCTGTGAGGCTCTTTAAATAAGACAATCGCCGGGAAGGATAAGAATGATGAGCAAGCTCGAATTTGCACTCGCTGGAGCTGCGGTTTTGGGGCTCTCGGCCTGTCAAACTATCGCCCCGCTGCCTGAGGAGCGCAGCGCCGCGGAAATTCACAGCAATGCAATTGTCCTCGATGCGCATGCGGATATCGTGCTTCCGGAATCGTCGCCGCTTTACCTTGGGCCGGATGGCGCTTCAAAAGTGGCGCCTGAAAAACTTATCGCTGGCGAATTTGATGCGGTCGTCATGGCGATTGCCGCCGGGCCTCAATTGCGGACCCCTGAGGGAAACGCGCAGGCCCGCGCCGAAAGCCTTGCCAAGCTGGAGACGGTGCAGGCGCTGATTGCTTCGAACCCTGAAACTTTCGCACTCGCCACTACGGCAGACCAGGTGCGCGCGAATAGCGAGCTCGGACTGATTTCGGTCATTCTGGGATTTCAGAACGCGCAGTCTCTCGAAGGTGATGTTGACCGTATCGACGCGTTTTACGCAGAAGGCGTGCGTTTGTTCGGCCTGACCCATCTCGGTCACAATGATTTTGCTGATTCCTCTCGCCCGAGATTTGACGGCGAGACCGGAACTTATGAAGCCACCGAAGAGCATGACGGATTGTCGTCGTTGGGCGTTGCTGCAGTCGAACGGATCGACACGCTGGGTGGGTTGGTAGATGTCTCGCAAATGTCGAAAGCCGCGACCTTGCAGGCGATTGAAATCGCGACATTGCCCGTCATTGCCAGCCACTCCAACGCCAAGGCGCTTTCTGATGTGACGCGCAACTTGTCTGACGAGGAAATCGATCGCATTGGCGAGACCGGTGGCGTGATCCATATTGCGGCCTTCTCTGCTTATTTGGTCGATCTCTCGGACCCAGACCTCAAAGCCAGCATCCGCGATGTGCGCCTCGCCGCGGGTCTTCCGGAGACATATTCCTATCCATACGAGCTCTATTGGGAGCTGAAATCCGATGAAGAGAAGATGACCTTCCTGACCAATATGCGCGCGTTGGTTGGCGGCGAAACCGTCAGCCGGATGGTCGATCATATCGATTATGTGGTTCAGCGAATTGGTGTTGACCATGTCGGCATTGGTAGCGACTTCAATCATGGTGGCGGTATCGTCGGCTTTGAAGAGGCAAGCGCCGCCTTAGCCGTGACCGAGGAACTCGTCGCGCGCGGTTACACCGATGAAGACATCAACAAGATCTGGGGCGGCAACTTCCTGCGCGTCCTGGATGCGGCGGGAAAACGCTGAGATGCAACCTGTCTGCGCAGGCAACGCCCGCTCAGGCGACGATGCAAATCCAACTCCGGAAACGCCCTAGCGCCCGAGTTCTTTCATTGCGCCGTCCAGGCCTTCGAGGGTCATCTCGAACATGCGGTCAGGGCCGATCAGTTCGCGGATCAGCTGGATTGAGCCGGTATATTCCCAGGCCCCGGATTTGACCGGGTTGAGCCAGGCGAGATTTGGGTATTGCTCGACCAGTCGCTGGATCCACAAGCCGCCGGGCTCCTCGTTCCAATGCTCAACCGAGCCGCCCGCATAAGTGATCTCATACGGGCTCATCGTGGCATCACCGACAATGATCACTTTGTATTCGCTTGGATATTTATGCAGGACATCCCAGGTTGGAATGACGTCGGCGCGGCGACGGCGATTGTCCTTCCAAAGCCCTTCATACGGGCAATTGTGGAAATAGTAATATTCAAGATTCTTGATCTCGGACCGCGCGGCGGAGAACAATTCTTCCATCACCTTGACGTGCGGATCCATTGATCCGCCGACATCCATGAGCAGGAGCACAGAAACCGAGTTGCGTCGCTCTGGGCGCATCTCGATGTCGAGATAGCCCTGGCGGGCTGTATTCTTGATGGTCTGGTCGAGATCAAGCTCATCCGGGCTTCCGGTGCGCGCCCATTTGCGCAACCGCTTCAGCGCGACCTTGATGTTGCGGGTGCCCAGCTCGACACTGTCATCATAATTCTTGAATTCACGCTTGTCCCAGACTTTGGTGGCGCGGCGGTGGCGAGATTTATCCTGCCCGATGCGGATGCCTTCAGGATTGTAGCCATTTGCCCCGAAGGGCGACGTTCCGCCGGTGCCGATCCACTTATTGCCGCCTTCATGGCGCTTTTTCTGCTCTTCCAGGCGCTTTTTCAGCGTTTCCATGAGTTTTTCGAAGCCGCCCATGGCTTCGATCTCCGCCATTTCTTCGGGAGTTAGGAATTTCTCGGTCATCTTGCGCAGCCATTCTTCCGGCAGATCTTGCGCTTCGATCGCTTCCCCGAGACTGTCCAGGCCTTTGAAGACATGGCCGAACACTTTGTCGAACTTGTCGATATTGCGCTCATCCTTCACCAGTGCGGCGCGCGCGAGATAGTAGAAATCCTCAACATCACGGTCGATCACGCCCTTATCCATTGCTTCCATCAGCGACAAATATTCCTTCAGCGTCACCGGAACTTTGGCGGCACGAAGTTCATTGAAGAAATTGAGGAACATGGGGCACTCCTGACGTTCACGTTAAAGGTAACGTGCGCGACGCCAATTTCCA
>JANSXJ010000106.1 GCA_024743015.1 Hyphomonas sp.
AAGCTATCGAGGCTTCGATACGCTGGGTGAAGTTGGTGTGGTGTTCGCCGCTGGACTCGCCGTCACGCTGCTGCTCGGATTTGGCGAGCGGTCGCTTGGCGCAACGGTTCGCCGCGAAGACCGTGAGAACTCGAACAAGACCGATGAGGACGCGTCATGAAGGGCGACCATCACGTCATTCTCCGTGTCGTAGCCAAGGTGCTGATCCCGATCATCGCCTTGTACGGCTTTTACGTTCACTTCCATGGTGAATACAGCCCGGGCGGCGGCTTCCAGGCAGGCGTCATTCTTGCGGTCACCGTGGTTTTGTATTCGCTCATTTTCGGAATAGCCCCCGCCATGCGAGCGATTACGCCAGGGTTTGCGAGATTTATAGCCGGGCTCGGATTCATCATCTACGTGGGCGTCGGTGTCTGGGCGTTGGCGATGGGCGGCAACTTCCTGGATTACGACGCTCTGTTTCGCGAGCCCCCAGGCGGGCACAACGGTCAGCATGTCGGCATTATCGTGATCGAAATCGGCGTCCTGTTCGCCGTTGCAGGATCCATGGTCTCAATCTTTTATGCGTTTGCTGGCCGCGTGAGCGAAATTCGGGATGAGGACTGGTAGGGATGCTGGAATTCATTCTAGAGCGCGGAAATTACTGGGCGATCATCGGATTGATGATGATTGGCCTGTACATTTCTTTCGCCGCGACCAACCTGATCAAGCGCCTGATTGGTCTCGGCCTGTTCCAAACTTCAATCATTCTTTTTTATGTCTCGCTGTCGCGCATTGACGGTGGCACAGCGCCAATCCTGTTCGGCAAGGATTACGGTAAAGGCAAAAGCCACGACAAATCGGGCGAGCATGGCGCCGAAGCCGGTGATCACGGCGCGGATGCGGCCCACGGCGCTTATGACACAGCGTACGGTTATGGCGGCGAAGGGCTCGAGAATGTCTACTCCAATCCGCTGCCGCACGTTCTGATGCTAACCGCGATTGTGGTTGGTGTTGCGACGCTGGCCGTTGGGCTCGCCATCATTGTTCGCATTCGCGAAGCCTATGGAACCGTCGAGACCGACGAAATTCGCGAAATGGATCTGGAGGTTGCGATCTCTGAAGCTGCATCTGACGCAGAAGAAAGCAGGGCAGGGGCGGCATGATCGAATCTATTTCTTCCCTCGTGCCAGCGGATATCGCGGCGCATGCGCCCGCGCTGCTTGTTGTTGCACCGATGCTTTTGGCGCCGATCGCGGCCTTCATGCCGAACGGGCGACTGGCGTGGATTCTGTCTATCCTGGCGACGGGCGTGTCGCTGGTCATGGCCATGGTGCTCCTGACGCAGGTGCGGTCTGTCGATGGCGGCGGCGTGCTCTCTTATGCGATGGGCGGATGGGCGCCCGATGCTGGAATCGAATTCCGCATCGACTCGCTCAATTCCATGGTCCTGCTTCTGGTAAGCACGATTGGTTTCCTCGCCGCGGTTTTCAGCTGGCCAAGCGTGGTTGCCGAAGTGCGCGATGCGAAGCGCGCCATGTTCTATGCGGCATACCTGGTCTGCTTTACCGGTCTTTGCGGCGTCGCGTCGACTGGCGATGCCTTCAACCTCTTCGTGTTTCTGGAGATCAGCTCGATCGCGACCTATGTGCTGGTCGCGCTTGGCGCGACGCGAGATCGACGCGCGCTTCCAGCAGCGGCAAACTACTTGCTGATGGGGACTATCGGGGCCTCCTTCTTCGTGGTTGGCGTTGGGTTCCTTTACGCGGCCACGGGCACGCTCAATATGGCTGAGCTCGCCATTCGCCTTCAGGATATGCAAGGCAACAAGGCTGTGCTGGCTGGTTATGCGTTTATCTTTGTCGGGCTTGGCATCAAGGCCGCGATGTTTCCGCTGCACCAGTGGCTGCCAAACGCGTACGCCTACAGCCCGAGTTTTGTCACGATGTTCCTCGCCGCGACGGCGACCAAAGTGGCGATTTATGCACTGGTCCGCTTCCTGTTCACGGTCTTCGGACTGGAGTTCGCATTTGAAGGCTCGACCCTGATCTGGATCCTGATGCCAATGGGGATCGCCGCGATGATTGCGTGCTCGTTCCAGGCGGTGTTCCAGACAGATGTTCGCCGCACGCTGGCTTATTCGTCGGTGGCGCAAGTTGGATACATGCTGCTAGGGATTTCGATTGGGACCACGTTGGGCGTCTCTGCAGGCATGTTCCATCTGGTCAATCATGCGCTGATCAAAGGCACTCTGTTCATGGCGCTGGCCGGCATGGTCCTGTCTTATCAGGGAACGACTCTGAACGACCTGAAAGGTCTCGGCCGGTCTGCGCCGTGGACGATGACGGCGTTCGCCATCGGGGCCGTGTCGCTGATCGGCGTACCGTTGACGGCCGGGTTCCAGTCCAAGTTCGCGCTAGTCAATGCGCTGTTCGAGCATGGCTGGTGGTGGGCGGTTGCCGTCGTTATGTTCTCCAGCTTGCTGGCCGTAGTTTATATGGGCCGAATCCTTGAAGCCGTCTTCTTCCGAGCGCCGAGCAATCCGAACAAGCGCCGTAAAGAGGCACCGCTGCTAATCCTCATTCCTCTCTGGATCCTCGCGATTGCGAATATCTGGGTCGGTGTACAGGGCGGGTTCGTTGCCGGGCTTGCGGAAGACGCGGCGGGATCCCTGTTTATCGGAGATGTGTCATGAGTGGTGAAATGGCCATCGCAGCGGCTCTGATACTGCCGCTTCTGATCTGCGCAGGAATCTGGTTGGCGGGCCGTGTGCCGGACTTGCGCGAGGGCGTAACTTTGCTGGGCGCGGCCGCCCTGTTCGTTGTCGCTATCATCATTGCCGGTCATGTTTCCGCTGGGTCGCCGGCGGAGCTGAGCCTGGGCGAAGCCGTACCCGGTCTTGAATTCGCATTTAAGGCAGAGCCGCTCGGTGCCTTGTTTGCCTTGGTCGCGAGCGGCTTGTGGATCGTCAACAGCTTCTACTCGATCGGCTATATGCGCGGCAATCGAGAGCGCAATCAGACGCGCTTCTACATGTGCTTCGCCATCGCGCTATTTGGCGCCATGGGCGTGGCGATGTCTGCGAACCTTTTCACGCTGTTCGTGTTCTATGAGATCCTGACCCTGTCGACCTATCCCTTGGTGGCGCACAAAGGCGACGCCAATGCTCAGCGCGGCGCACGCATCTATTTGATGACCCTTCTCGGCACCTCGATTGGTTTCCTGCTCGTTGCGATCATCTGGACAGGGGCGCTGGCCGGAAGCCTGGACTTTGTCCCTGGCGGTTTGTTGCAACAGGCGGAGGGCTTGACACCATTGGTCGCGAGCGCCCTGCTTCTGCTGTTCGCGTTCGGGGTGGGTAAGGCAGCCCTGATGCCATTTCATTTCTGGCTACCCAACGCGATGGTTGCGCCAACACCGGTTTCGGCGCTGCTACATGCCGTGGCGGTTGTTAAGGCGGGCGTGTTCACCATCCTGAAAGTTGCCATTTATATTTTTGGCGAGGAGATATTGAACGCGACAGCGTCTCGGGAATTCATCCTCGCTGTGGCCTGTTTCACGATCATTGTTGCGTCGCTTATTGCGATTACCAAAGACAATCTGAAAGCACGATTGGCCTATTCGACGGTCGCGCAGCTGGCCTATGTCACATGTGGTGCCATGCTCGCTGACCCAGCCGGATTCATGGGGGGATCCTTGCAAATCGCGGCGCATGCTGTCGGCAAGATCACGCTCTTCATGTGCGCCGGGGCGATTTATGTCGCGACGGGGCTGACAAACATTTCGGATATGAAGGGCCTTGGGAAACGAATGCCCCTGGTCTTCATCGCCTTCTTCCTCGCGTCTCTGTCAATCATTGGGATTCCGCCGCTGGCGGGGGACTGGCCGAAATATGAATTGATGCAAGGCGCAGCTGATGCAGATCTGGACTATGTCCCGATTGTGCTGATTGTTTCGTCTCTGCTGAACATTGCCTACCTGTTGCCAATCCCAATCCTGGCGCTGATGCCGCCGCCTGGAACACCGGAACCTGCACCCTACAAGCGCCCGGGCGGCGCGCCGGTTCTAACCGTCGCGGCGCCATGCTTCACCGCGCTTCTCTGTGTGCTCATGTTCTTCACTGTCGGACCGATTTCGGAATTCCTGGAGCCAGCCACCGGGGAACGCATTCCGGCGGCCTATATGACCGAGGGTAATCCATGACTCTTCCTCCAGAACGAGATGCCAGCGGCCGATTTATAAAGCCGGAAGAGGAGGCGCCAAAGCCTTCCGACGAGCACACGCACCCAATGTCCAAGCTGTTATTTGGCTGGGTGGAGTCACCGCGCACTCCATTTCTTTTGCTGCTGATCGTGGTTTTGATTGCGGCTGGTTTGATCGTAGCGGACGTGTTCATTGATCGACACGAGTATAAGTATACGGCATTTGCTGAATCCACCGGGTTCTACGCCTTCTGGGGGTTTGCGGCCTTTGCGATCGCGGTGCTGTCCGGCTGGCCCCTGGGAAAACTGTTGCGCCGGGATGAAGACTATTACGGCGAAGCCGATACCAAGCCACAAGATGTGGAGTCGGACTCATGAGCGGGCTTCTCGGTCAGATCAATCCCGGCCTTCTGCTCGTCGTTGTTGGCTTTATTGGATGCCTTATCCCGATCCAGCGGGTTCGTCAGGCGCTGATGGTTGCGACCCCCGTGGTTGCGATCCTGATGCTGGCTCTGGCTGAACGAAGCACCGACCTCGCGACCGCATCCGTGCTGGGGATTGACCTCATTCTCTACCGCGTGGACAGTCTCTCGTTCATCTTCGGTCTGGCCTTCCTGATAGCGTCCTTCCTGAACGCGATCTATGCGCTGCATACAGATGACCGACTCCAAGACGGTATGGCCCTCGCCTATGCGGGGGCGGCGGTTTCGGCGACATTTGCCGGCGACCTGATGACGCTGTTTATCTTCTGGGAGATCACAGCGGTTAGCTCGGTCTTCCTGATCCTGCGGGCAGGGACCAAAGCGGCTTATCAGGCCGCGATGCGTTATCTCGGCGTACAGATTTTCTCCGGCGTGTTGCTGCTGGATGGCCTTGCCTATGTCTATAAATCAACTGGCAGCCTCTCGCTGGATGCTTTTACCAGCTTTGATCAGCCAGGCGCTAAATTCATCTTCGTTGCGTTCGCGATCAAGGCGGCTTTCCCATTCCTGCATAACTGGTTGCAAGACGCCTATCCGAAAGCGACGGTTGTGGGCGCTGTGGTGCTCTCGGCGTTTACAACCAAACTCGCTGTCTATGCCTTTGCGCGGATGTTCCCGGGCTTCGAAGTGCTGATCTGGATTGGTGCGGTGATGACCGTGTTCCCGGTCTTCTTCGCGGTCATCGAGAATGATCTCCGTAAGGTTCTGTCCTACTCGCTCAACAACCAGCTGGGCTTCATGATCTGCGCGATCGGTATAGGTACGCCGCTGGCGCTGAACGGCGCTGCAGCTCACGCATTTGCTCATATCATCTATAAAGGCTTGCTGTTCATGAGCATGGGCGCGGTCCTCTACCGGGTCGGTACGGCCAAAGCCAGCGAGCTAGGCGGACTGTACAAATCCATGCCGTGGACCACGATCTTCTGCATCATCGGTGCGGTCTCGATTTCCGCCTTTCCGCTATTTTCCGGCTTTGTCGCCAAGGCGATGACGATGAGTGCGGTGGCGACGGAAGGGTATGTCATCGTCTGGTTGATGCTGCTCTTCGCATCAGCGGGTGTGTTGGAGCATTCCGGGATCAAGATTCCGTATTTCACATTCTTCGGCCACGATAGCGGAATCAGGGTGAAGGAAGCCCCGTTCAACATGTTGCTCGCTATGGGGATGGCGGCGTTCATCTGTATCGCGATAGGGCTGCCGGCGATTGGCGGCTTCGGATATGGCTGGCTCTATGGCATGCTGCCTTGCACGGTGACGGCACCTGCAGACGTCTGTATGATCTCCGGCGACGAGATCAAGACCTACAAACCCTATACGGTCGATCATATTCTTACTCAGATGCAGCTCCTGATGCTCGCCATTCTGGCCTTCATGCTGCTCAAGCGGTTCGGACTCTATCCGCCGGAAAGACCCGGTACGATTCTGGACACCGATTGGGTGCTGCGCAAACCGGGATATGGCTTGTTCAAGTGGGCCGGCACCGTCTGGGGTAAAGTCGGACCTGCCATGACGGCGTTCTTCGGCCGGATCGGGGCTCGCACCTTCGATCAGATAGAAGCGACGTTCAGTCCGCGCGGTGCTTTGGCGAGGGGTGGGTTGACCAATTCTATGGCGATGTGGTCCGCCGTCCTTCTTGGCGTCGTCATGCTGATCGTTCTCCTGACCAGCTAAGTCCGCGCTCGAGTCCTTGAATAGATCGCGACGATGTCGCGCTGAGTTCTGCAGCAGTATTAGAGAAGCCTGTCGCAAACAGAACACACGCTAGAGAAACGCCGGTAAAGACTCTGTAATTTTCTGTTTACTCCCCAGAGGAGCCCGCCATATATCGAACTTGTACTAAGGGGAACTAGTATGAGTGAAGAGATTGAACATGAGGTTGCCTCAAACGGGGCAATCCTGGAATTCGCATCCGATATCGTTTCGGCCTATGTCAGCAACAATGCCATTCAAAGCGGTGAGCTGCCGGACCTGATCCGCGATGTGCACACGACGCTGGCCAAACTGGGGAACGGCCGAGACACTGCGCCGGCCAAGAAACCTGCCGTATCGATCAAAAACTCGATCACAGATGAATTCCTGATCTGCCTGGAAGACGGTAAGAAGTTCAAATCTCTCAAACGCCATTTGAGATCCAAATACGGGCTAAGTCCGGAAGCATATCGCGAGAAGTGGGGCTTGCCCTATGACTACCCAATGGTTGCGCCGAGCTATGCCCGCAAGCGATCCGCGCTGGCGAAAGAAATGGGCCTCGGGAAACTCGAGAAATAGTTTAGGCATCAAAATGAATAGTATCATTTCGGAAAAGAAATGAAATAAATCAGTAATATAGGTTAACGAATTACTGATTTTCCCCTTGCGCGGCGAATCAAACTGATTCACTAGTGGTGAGTCGAATCACCGCGGGGGTGGCTATGGTTTCGTTGTCAACAGAATATGCAGGCTTCACGCCTTCGCAGATTGAGCTCCTGAAACATTGGGAATCATGTCGCCATGGGCTCTGTCTGCCGAGGCGCGAAGACCTCGACCCGGGTGCTATCCGGGCCCATCTGGCATCCATCTCAATTGTCGAAGTTGAGGCGCAAGGACAAGTTCGATTCCGTCTTGCTGGATCCGGTCTTCGCGATATTCTCGGGCGCGAGATGCGAGGCCGCTGTGTTGGTGAGCTCGATCAGACGGTCAGCGAAATGTGGTCGCTCGGATTGTCGAGCGCGCTGGATCAGTTGCGCCCCGTTGGCGGATTGATTGAGCGAGATGTTGATTGCCACGCATGGTTGCGCCTGCCGCTGCACTCGTCGCGCAGTCGCGCCCTGGTTTTATGTCACGACACGCTCGTGCCCAAAGAGCGAATGCGCCAAGATCGTCGCGGCGAGTCCCACAGCGCTCAACCTACTCGGCATACGCTAGCAGCTTGATTTCTTTGAGAAAGCCCAAAGGGAAATAGGAAAACAATCCTACACCCGATAGGCCATGATAATGTTTCTTTCCCGGTGGTCGGAAGGAGATTTTAGAGTGGGCAGCCAGCAACGGATTGATCGAAACAACGCATATCTGGCGGCCAGCCTGGTCGGATATGCGTTGAAATTAAAAGCAGAAAACATCATGATGCGGGATCGTGGACCGCGGGATATGGTGCAAGCCCGGCAGGTGGCAATGTACCTCACTCATGTCGGTTTGGAGATGAGTTTGTCGCGCGTCGCAAACGCATTTGAACGCGATCGATCGACAGTCGCGCACGCTTGCCACAAGATCGAAGAGATGCGCGATGAGGCAGAGTTTGACGCTTGGCTTGAGACTCTCGAGAAAGGGTTGATGACGGTTGCGCCCTTGATCGTATCGGGCGCATGAAGTCGCGCCTGATCCGTGCTCTGCAACGTGGTGGAATCGTAGCTGAGATTGGTCCAGACCGCTGGGGCGTATGGCGCAGCAAAGACAGGCGCGGACGGATGATCGGCGTTCTGACGGGAACCGAAATCGATGTGCTTCGCGTCCGCGAAGCGCTGAAATCGCTCGGCGACGGTCAGCCGCCTATACTTGCCTGGTCGGGATCTGTACTTGAGACGCCTCGCGCCACCCCGAGTTCGGCGCGCCTCGATGTCGAACGTCAAGGAACCGATAGTCCCATGATCGAACTCATCCTCTCGCGCACTCAAGATGCGGCGCTGCGTGAGCTCATACGAGAAACGGCGCGATGGTATCGCTCTGATACGGAATGCGCTGCCAGGGCCGGCACCGCGCGCGGAATGAATTGGGATGGGCTTGCATTGGGCGGAAAGGTCGATGGTGGCCGCGGCTTCTCGGATGAAGGGTTCGGCCGCGGCGCGCGGTCCGCGCAATCGGTTTACAAGGCTCTCCACAGCCACCTCGGGAATGAAACGATGAGCCTTCTGGACCGATTGATCTTAAGCGGGGACAGTCGGACACAATTGACCAAAAGGCTTGGCGGACGACCCGCTTTAATGGAGCGCCGTTGCCTGGCGGCCATACGCGCTTTGCACGAAGTCTACAGGGATAAGGTTCACCGAACCAATTAGGCGGCCGCCGTCTGCTTGATGCGCGCCAGCATGGACGCCAATCCGTTGGATCTCTGCGCGCTTAGCGCACCCTTTACGCCGATTTTCTCAAGGAACGCGTCGGCGTCGAAGTCAGAGATTTCCGTCCGCGAAGCGCCGGAGAATAGCTGTATCAGAAGCGATATCAGGCCAGACACAATCATCGCATCGCTTTCCGCGCGGATCTCCAGGCGATCATCTCCGAGAGGCGTGATGACCATCCAGACCTGCGAGGCGCAGCCGCGAACCTTGCTGTCTTCCGTTCGCTCATGGATCTCGAGAGGCGGGTTGGCTTTGCCGAGATCGATGATGTGCGCATAGCGGTCTTCCCAGTCTTCCAGGAAGGCAAATTCGTCTTCGATATTGGCGGCGCGTTCAGTAATCGTCATGCGCCGCATGTGGGTGATATTCGCGCAAAAGAAAACCCCTGGAACTGCGGCCAGGGGTTTTGCGAGAGTGGAGATGGTCGTTTTACTGGGTGACTTTCCCGATGCACTTGCCAACATCTGACAGCGCATGCTCGCCAATGCAGAATGGAACTTCATAATGCTTGTGAGCCGCAGCGACACATTGCTGGAGATTGAGGTTTGCCATGTTCAGGCAGCCCTGGGTCTCGCGCTCGCTCATCGCCTGTCGCATGGAACCGGCCTTCACAGGGTCGGCGTTCAGAATGCGATACGCAGCCAGTGTTGTGATCCGGTCCGCAATCGGCTCCTTGCCGCGTGCGATCCGGTTCGACTGACCCAGGCTTGCGACCGCGGATGGCACGCGGATCGTGCTCGCCGCGCCAGACACGCTTTCCCAAACCGATGGCGCACCAGATTGTCCCGCCTGTTGGAACACGGTGTTTATCTCTGGAGAGTGCATGGCCTGAACCATGGCATTACGGGCCGGGATACCGGTCTGGGTAGACGCGAACAGGCTGGATGCTTTTGCACCGGAGTTTCCGACCCGGCCTTTTGCCCAGCCTGATCCCTGTAGGCTGTACGCTTGCTCTTTAACGAACGCCGCTGCACCGAACAGGCGGTCACTGTCTGCGTTGACCGCAGTAAGTGCCTGGTTCACGGCGGCATTGCCGCCGCTCAGTGTGCGTGCATAGCGAATGTCGTTCTGCATACCGGTCATCAGCATGTCGCGGCCGTAATAGCCTTCAATATCGAGGACAGCTGCCCGGAATTCCGGGTTCTGTGCAGCGACCAGCGCTGAGTAGGCCATCCAGCCCTGAGTCAGTTGCTCTGGATTGTGGCCGCCAAGATTTGTCAGGGACTTGTCGATGTCACGCGCCGACGTAAAGCCTTTGGTTTTAACGTCAGTGACTTCGCCCTGATAAGTTGCATAGAGCGCCGCTGCCCGCGCGAGGGGGTCCGTTTCCGGGCCTGCCGCTGAGACTGGCTGGGGAGCCGGCGTGACCATTTGAGCAGTCGCCTGAAGGGTCAGGCCTGCAATGGCTGCGATGGCAGTCATTATCGTTCTTTTGGTCATGAATAGCTCCTCACTCTACGACCGAGACACTGGCCTATCTTTTGCGTCCCGCAAAGGCTAGCATCTGCTGAAATTCGGATTCTGCCGCATATTTAATGAATCCACGATA
>JANSXJ010000561.1 GCA_024743015.1 Hyphomonas sp.
AGACCGGAACGGCCCCACCCCCGCCGCTGCCTTCGGGTATGGGGGTTGGACAATGCGAACGATTTGAAAGCGGGTTCGGCAACTGGACGACAACCAACGGGACCCGCGCCGGAATCAATGGCGATACGTTCCAGTCCTCCGGCAATTCCATGTTCCTGCGTCACGACACCGTAACCGCAACCTCGATCAGTTTTGATTCAGACAATCTCGCAGAGACCGAGGTCTGGGTCCGGCGCGGATCCGATACGTTCAGCGAAAACCCTGATCCTGGCGAAGATCTCACCTTCCAGTATCTGAATGCGGCGAGTACGTGGATCACGCTCGAAACCTTCCCAGGGAATGGGGTTCAGGGAGAGATCTTTGACCGGACCTACGCCATGCCCGTCTCCGCCTGGCATCCGAACTTTCAGGTCCGTTTTGTTTATCCCGCTGCCAGCGGTAGTGATTTCGACTATTGGCATGTCGACGACCTCTGCTTCAATCGCGCACAACCGGATTTTTCGGTGACCAAATCGGTCGAAATTGAGCAGGACCCGATCAATGGTACGAGCAATCCGCTCGGTATCCCGGGTGCGTGGGCCATCTATTCGATTCAGGTAACCAATAATGGCCTCGGCTCAGCCGATGCTGGCACTGTGGCCATTGGCGATGTCATCGATTCAAATACCAGCCTCTTTGCCGGAGATTTTGACGGCGCCGGATCCCCTTTCGAGTTCATTGATGGCACCGGCGCGCAGGCGAGCGGGGTCAGCTTGAACTTCACCAGTCTGGGCGATGGCACCGACGGCGTGACCTTCCTCAATGGATCAGGCACCAGCATCACACCCTCGGCGGGCTTCGATCCAGCGATTGCTGCATTCCAGCTACAGTTTGACGGGTCGATGAACGGCAATTCCGGCGGTGCCAATCCAAACTTCACGATCCGCTACCGCGTCCAGATCGAATAATCACTCCACCACACCGATGATCGGTCCGAGATCCGTACCGATTTCGATGCGATTGATGGACGGCGCATAGAGGCGACTGACCTGGCCATCCAGGAACAGCGCGTTCGGAACGTCGATGACATCGCGAAACAGGGTGGCAAACTCGTGAAACGTCACCGAGGAATCTGAAATTGCGAAATAGACGGTTTGACCGTCTTCGGCGACGCCGACCCCGTTGCGGCGTCGATGCGACGTGCCCTCAGGATTGAGACCGGGGTGTAGCTCGCCCCCAATCACCAGCATCGGACCGGACTGCGTGGCATATTCCGGATCTATCCCTTGTTCCAGATAAGCCGCGCTCTCGGTTATGCCGGCTTTCGCTCCGTTCAGCCAGAACACACCATTTGGTTTCAGGTGGAAGTTACCGGGCCCGTCATTCGTATTGACGCTGGCCTGATCCCCGAACGTGTCGCGAAAAAAGCCGACCGGGCGCCGGTCCTCATGATACATACCGCCATTCATCGCAAAGATCAGGACCTGACCTTGCTCGTCGAGCTCGCGCTCCAGCGTGTCGAATTGCAGGTAGGGCTCGCCTTCAGCGTCGCTATGAAACAAGCGAATATCGTGCGCCGCCGCGTCGAAGGTACAAACCGTATAGCCATCGCCTTCGTGGACCAAAGTCCGGCAAGGCAGCAGCGTTTCATCCGCGAAGGTGGGGTCCGAGCCGGTTTGGGCATCACAGGCCACAAGGCTCACAATTCCAAGCAGAACGACCAGGC
>JANSXJ010000282.1 GCA_024743015.1 Hyphomonas sp.
ACAATCCGTGTTCGACGACGCCGGGGATATTGGACAGTAGCGCCGAAGCAAGCGGCGCATCGGGAATGGCACCGCACGAACAATCGAGAATGAAGTTTCCGCCATCAGTTACAATCGGCTTGTTTCCTGGCCCGGTGCGCACATTGATCATAGGTTTCAGGACGCCAGCCTTCTTCAGCGCATCATAAACTTTCTTGGCCGTGATCGTGTAGCCAAAAGGTGTCACTTCGACGGGCAGTGGAAACTGGCCGAGCATCTCGACGCTCTTCGAACTGTCCGCGATCACGATCATCAGATCACTGGCATTGGCGATGATTTTTTCGCGGAGCAGTGCGGCACCGCCACCTTTGATCAACTGCGCATGCTCATCGACTTCGTCGGCGCCATCGACCGTCAGGTGGATGCGATCGACCTGCTCGACATCGACGAGCGGCACACCGAGCGACTCCGCCAGACGACGTGTCTGTTCGCTCGTCGGTACGCCGCGAACCACCAGGCCCTCAGCGATCTCTTCGGCAAGGTATTCAACAAAGAACTTCGCGGTCGAACCCGTGCCAAGCCCAAGCGTCATCCCATCTTCAACAAAATCCATAGCCGCTTGAGCCGCGTTTTCTTTTTCTAGCTCATTTGCCAAGTTCAGCCTCCATCAGCCCTTTTTTCGAGCGGCCTTTATCGCCGCCATCTTATCCCGGAAAGCCGTTGCCCAACCGGCCTTTTGCAATTGTCGACCGCGCGCCACAGCCAGGGCATTCGCATCGACATCCTTGGTGATCACAGATCCCGAGCCGACAAAGGCACCATCACCAATCGTCACAGGTGCCACAAGCGCCGAGTTCGAACCGATAAAGGCGTTCTTTCCAACTGTGGTCTTGTGTTTCAGGAACCCGTCATAATTGCAGAAAATCGTCCCGGCACCGATGTTTGCTCCCGCGCCAATCTCGCCATCGCCCAGATAGGACAGATGGCTCGCCTGGGCCCCGGTGCCCATTGTCGTGTTCTTGACCTCTACAAAGTTTCCGATCTTCACGTTTGCTTCCAGCTCTGCCCCGGGGCGCAGTCTTACGAATGGCCCGATAACGCTGCCCGCGCCTACGATTGCCCCTTCCAGGTGCGAGAACGAGCGGACCCGTGCGCCGGTTTTCACTACCACTCCGGGGGCAAAGACAACATTTGGTTCGATGACGGCATCGGTCTCGACATCCGTGTCATAACTAAAATAGACGGTTTCGGGTGCTGTTATCGTGACGCCAGACGCCAGTACTTGACTTCGCTTGCGGCTCTGGAACGCTGCCTCGGCAGCAGCCAGTTGGGCGCGCGTGTTGATCCCCATCACCTGCGCCTCATCGCAGCTGACCGTTCGACAGGTCCCGCCCGCCTCACGCGCTAGTTCGACAATATCCGTAAGGTAATACTCGCCTTTGACATTGTCATTCGTCACTTTACCCAGCAGATCGAACATGTCCTTCGAGGACGCTGCGATCACACCGGAATTGCAGAACGAAACAGCGAGCTGCGCGGGTGTCGCTTCTTTGGCCTCGACAATGGCTTCGAGATTGCCGGACGCATCCGTGATCAACCGTCCATACGCGCCTGGGTCAGCAGCTTCAAAGCCAAGGATGCCGACCGTCGCACCCGAGCTGACTTCGGCAAAGAGCCCTTCCAGGGTTTCGGTCTCAATCAAGGGCACATCGCCGCACAACACCACGAGGTCGCCCTCGAAATCGCTGAGCGCGTCCTGTGCCGTCAGGACGGCATGCCCGGTTCCAAGCGGAGGGTCCTGAATGGTGACGGCACTCGGCCCAAGCAATTCGACGACATGGTCCTGAACCGCCTCACCCGCCGGCGAACATACGACCAGAATCCGATCACATCCAACCGATTGCGCGAGCGCAATCGACCAGTCGATCATTGGTCGTCCGCCAACCGGATGCAACACTTTAGGCAGAGCAGATTGCATGCGCGTCCCCTGCCCCGCTGCCAAGATCACTGCCGCACGGTTTGCCATCGCAAAGTTCCCTCGTGAACGTTCTGCGACTGGACTAGAGCAAGATCTGAGTCGTTGCGAGCCCTATTGTGCCAGACCGGGCGCAGATTAGATTGGGTTTTTTTGGCGAAGATGCCCCCAAATAGTATATGAGGTGCATTTTAGTGGTGCCAGACACACGAAAGGGCAGCTCGCGACGCGAAGCTGCCCTTCCTGTCCGTGTCACCAGGGTGTGGCACTCTCCTACCACTCCCAATGTGACTGCCCGAAATCATCTGATTCGTGGCGCGGTTTTTTGCGAACTCTCTCCAAAGCTCGCTATCCAGATATTAGTCTGGACGATATTCGTTGCGAACTTCGTTCACATTCACGATCTTACGGCGAGGCATGCCGTTGACCATGTTGCTGCGCACATCGGTACGTGCACTCCGCATCGCCGGAACGAAGCCAGCGTCTACCAGGTCGACTTCGACATCGTAGCCACGCTCGGACCAATATTCAGCAATTTTATCCTTAAGACGGCGAGCGCCGTCATTGTTACACCAGTCTTTCATTGTTCTCACTCTCTGCATCTTGGTCGTTGCCCGCAGATTTTTTTGGCAACTGTTAAAAGATGTCCTTCACTGCATTTCGGGGCTTGCTGCCCGCTCTAAGCGCTCCCTAGATGCCTGTTATAAATCCGACATACAAGGTCTTTTTTGGATGAATTTTCGATAAGGAAACTCGATGAACAGCTGTTCATAATGAACAGATATTCATCAGATGAACCGTTAATATCCAACTTTCACAAAAGTGTCTAAAATCCAATAATTGCCTTGATTTATCGCACACGCCACGAAAACGCAGCTGGTTAACGACACCACCCATACTTGTTGCGAACACAACCAATATTCCAAGATTGCATAGCTGCCATGCATTTACGTAACGCTCAATTTTCGCGAAATGACAGCGTTCGTCATTTTTTCGCATAAGAATCGGGTGCGCTTTCGCGATTTTCGCTCTCGAAAAGAATCAATTCACAAACAAACATCATCTCCGCCCTCCTCTATCGCGCCAGCAGGCACAGATTTTGCTCGGGCTGAGCGGTATCGGGGACTAGACCCAAGCTTCAAACAGTCCAAATAGAACCGCATGAGTTTTGACTTACGAACCTTCCGCGAGACGCTCGGACTATTTGTTACCGGCGTGACGATCATAACGACACGTGACGAACGCGGTGATCCGGTGGGCATTACGGCGAACTCCTTTAACTCGGTCTCGCTCGATCCGCCTCTGATCCTGTGGTCCGTCGGGCAGAAGGCGCTGAGCCTGAATGCTTTCTCTGACGCGAAAGCGTTTGCCGTGCATATCCTGCGAGATGATCAGGCCGATCTCTCGCAACGGTTTGCGACGTCCGGCACAGATAAGTTTCGCCAACTCACTGTAGAGACGGGCCTGGGCGGCGTTCCCCTGCTGCCCGAATGCGCAGCGCGGCTGGAATGCTCACTCCATGCGAAATACCCCGCCGGCGACCACCTGCTCTTCATCGCCAAGGTGGAACGCCTGTCATCTGACCCCGCCGCTATGCCGCTCGTTTATCATGGCGGCCGCTATGCCGAACTCTCCGACAAACCGAATTAGCCTCCTAAAACATGGTTAACGGCGCGAAACAGAATTTCGTATGCCTTTAGCGGAATCTAAGAATTTTTCTGAGACATTGGGAATATGAGGTCAAAAGGCCCGTACGGCGGCAATCACGCTGCCATCCAATGGAGATGAAAATAATGAGCTTTCGCAAACTGCTTCTGGCAGGTGCCGCACTTGCGGCCAGTACTGCCGCTGTCGCCACTCCGGCACATGCCTCAATCATAGACCGCCCGCACTTTAAAGTGCTCGGCGTTGTGATTGTCTGGGCAGCTGACGAGACGAATGGCAACACCCCTATCGCAACTGATTTCATCATTGATGACAGCGTTGGTGGAACAGCTTCTAATGACACAGACCTGATTGGCGGAGCCGCACTCGACGGTCGGACCGTGGTCACTGGTTCCCTGACACCGACCAAAGATTCAACGTCTACGGCCGCTCTGGGCGACATCCTGACGATCGATAATGATGGCGACGCGACGAATGGCGTGACGCAGTCAATCGACACAGGCACGCCAACCTCGTTCGGTGCGTTCGACGTAACCGGTGAGTCGCTGTCTGGCGATCTGACACACAATTCAAGCTTCTTTGTTGCTTCGAACACCGGCTTCAACATTAATGGCGCAGCAACACCGCTGACGGAATCCGGCGACTTCGACATGACCGATATCAGCTTTTCTATGGGCGTGACGGTTTCAGGTACGGCTGCCAATGACGGTATCGACTTTGGTGGCAACGCTCAGGACCCAGGTGGTTCGTTTGGCACATTCGCCAATCTCGGCGCAATGACCGGCGCAACGCCTGTCTATACTGGTAACCTGCGCACAGCAGCGTCTGCCGGGTCTATCACCGCTCAGTCTGTGCGGTTTGACGCGACTTATGAACTCGGCACGACTGGATATGATCTGTCTATGGGTGCTGGTGAAGTCGAAGCCGAAGTCGTTTACACGGTCTACGTCCCGTAAGCGACAATACCGACCTTCTCGAGTCATCGAGGTTAAGCGCTCATCCCTGTTCGTCAGGGCTGAGCGTTTCTGTATCGTCCCATATGCGCCGCCTGCAATCACCGCTACATAACGGCGCCATGAAAGCGATCCTGCGAAGTGCATTTGTCGCCAGTCTTCTGGGCTGGTTGATCTGGGCCTACATGGCCTTGTGCAATCGCACCATTCGCTGGACCGTGGAGGGCGATGAGGAAGCTCTGAACGTCTGGCTCGCCCATCCCGGTATCATCGTCGCGGCCTGGCATTCGACGATTTTGCTGCTGCCCTCAGGCTGGAACCGGATCATTCAGAAATGGCCGCAGCAGAAGACCCGCTCAGCGATGCTGATTTCACTATCGAAAGACGGCGAACCGGTTGCCAAAGCGATCAAGCATCTCGGCCTCGAAGCGGT
>JANSXJ010000260.1 GCA_024743015.1 Hyphomonas sp.
CCACACCCAAATTCAACCTTTTAGACCATATCGAAATTTTTCAAGAAAAAACTGATCCACTCCCGTATCTAGCCCGTAAGCAATTATGAACACACCCTTAACGGGCTCGGGAGATGGACATGGCCGCCGTAACACAGAGTGGAAATGCCGATCGACGCTTCGTCAGAAAAGCGATGAAGGCGCCAATGTTGGAAGCTGAGCATGAGCTCGATCTTGCGCGGCGATGGCGCGAACAGGACGATGAGCACGCGCTCCACGAATTGACCACCGCCTATATGCGCCTGGTCATCTCCATGGCCTCGAAGTTTCGGCATTATGGCCTGCCCCTGTCCGACCTCGTTCAGGAAGGCAATGTTGGCCTCATGCAAGCGGCTGCGCGGTTTGAGCCTGCACGCGAAGTGCGCTTTTCAACCTATGCGGCGTGGTGGATTCGCTCCTCGATCCAGGATTATGTTCTGCGCAATTGGTCCATCGTGCGCACCGGAACGACAGCGGCGCAAAAATCGCTTTTCTTCAATCTTCGCCGCCTGCGCGCCAAGATCGATGATACGGGCGACGCGGTGATGACCGCGGAGAACAAGAAATGGGTGTCCGAGCATCTCGGGGTTCCGGAACGCGATGTTGAGACCATGGCCTCACGTCTATCGGCCTCGGATCGCTCGCTGAATGCGCCGCTCGCCACTGATGGCGACGCTCAGTGGCAGGACCTGTTGCCGGATGAGAGCGCGACGCCGGATCAGATCGTCATGGAAGAGCGCGACAACGCCAAGCGAAGAGAATGGATCGCCGAGGCGCTTCAGGTTCTGAACGAACGCGAAACCCTGATCATCACCGAACGGCGTCTCTCGGAAGATACGGTGACCCTGGAAGTGCTCGGCAAGCGGCTCGGCATCTCCAAGGAGCGGGTGCGCCAGATTGAACATCAGGCGCTCAACAAGTTGCGAAAAACCCTGACGAAAATCGTCGGAGATCCCAATAAGGCTGGGCTTATCCCAGCCGTATAATCCCTGGTTCAAACCTTTCCGCAGGTTCGTGAGGCCATCCCTTGCGAACCTGTTTATCTATTCCCACATGAAGGTCAGACGGGTCGCTGCTGAGCGGGGCCCGTGACAACTGAAACCTACTCCGTGCGATCCAGGATCGGCGGACCATCTGCCTTTGAAAGGGGATAGCGAATGAATTTCGACACCTATACCGAACGTGCGCAAAGCGTCCTGCAAGCTGCGCAGACCATGGCCCTGGCCAACTCAAACCAGGTCTTCACCCCGGAACATATACTCAAGGCCATGCTTGATGATCGCGACCAATTGGCCGCGAACCTGATCCGCGCGGCGGGCGGACAGCCAGAAAAAGTCGCGCAATTGCTGGACGAGGCCTTACGCGCCATCCCGAAAGTGAGCGGGGGCCAGAGCGGCCTGCGACTGGATCAAAGCACGGCAAAACTGTTCGCCGATGCCGAAGCTGGCGCCAAGAAAGCGGGCGATAGCTTCATCACAGTTGAGCGGATGCTTATCGCGCTTTCCGGACTTCAGAACTCTAAGGCGGCTGATGCGCTGAAATCTGCCGGCGTCACAGCCAACTTGCTGGAAGCCGCCGTGACGCAGCTTCGCCAGGGCCGCACTGCCGACAGTGCGAATGCCGAGGAAGGCTATGAAGCGCTCAAGAAATATACACGCGATCTGACGGCCGATGCACGTTCCGGCAAGCTCGACCCGGTGATTGGCCGGGACGAAGAGATCCGGCGCGCCATTCAGGTCTTGTCTCGCCGCACCAAGAACAACCCTGTCCTGATCGGCGAGCCAGGCGTCGGCAAGACGGCAATCGCCGAAGGCCTCGCCCTGCGGATTATCGACGGCGACGTACCCGAGAGCCTGAAGAATAAAAAACTGCTCGCGCTGGACATGGGCGCGCTCATCGCCGGTGCGAAGTTCCGCGGCGAGTTCGAGGAGCGATTGAAGGCGGTCCTGAAGGAAGTCGAGCAGGCCGAAGGCGGCATCATCCTCTTCATTGACGAGATGCACACGCTGGTCGGGGCGGGCAAGACGGACGGTGCCATGGATGCCTCCAACCTGATCAAACCGGCCCTGGCGCGCGGCGAGCTTCACTGTCTCGGCGCGACCACGCTTGATGAGTATCGCAAATATGTCGAAGGCGACGCCGCGCTGGCGCGCCGATTCATGGCCGTCTATGTGGATGAGCCAACCGTCGAGGACACGATTTCGATCCTGCGCGGCCTGAAAGGACGGTACGAGGCCCATCATGGCGTCCGCGTCAGTGACAGTGCAATCGTCTCGGCGGCGAGTCTCTCCAATCGCTACATCACCGACCGGTTCCTGCCGGACAAGGCCATCGATCTGATGGATGAGGCGGCTTCTCGTTTGCGCATGCAAGTCGATTCCAAGCCGGAAGAGCTCGACGAGATTGATCGCCGTCTCCTGCAATTGAAGATCGAGGCTGAGGCGCTCAAGAAGGAGAAGGATGACGCGTCCAAGGACCGTCTGAAAACCATCGAGGGCGAGATCGCGGATCTGCAGACGCAGTCCGATGAGCTGACCACGGCCTGGGCAGCCGAGAAAGACAAACTCAAAGGCACCGCAAGCGCAAAAGAGGAGCTTGATCGGGCCTATGCCGAAATGGCCGAAGCCCAGCGGGTTGGCGACCTTCAGAAAGCGTCAGAACTGAAATTCTCGGCCATTCCCGAGCTTGAAAAACGCATCGCCGATGTTGAAGGCAACGAGGAGACGAACCGCGAAGGCGGTCTGGTTTCTGAGGTCGTCCGACCGGACCATATTGCCGCCGTCGTCAGCAAATGGACCGGCATTCCGGTCGACAAGATGCTGGAAGGCGAGCGCGAGAAACTGCTCCGCATGGAAGACGCGTTGCGGGCGCGGGTGGTTGGCCAGGATGACGCGCTGCAAGCTGTCTCGAACGCGGTTCGCCGTGCCCGGGCAGGCCTGCAGGACCCGAACCGTCCAATTGGATCATTCCTGTTCGTTGGCCCGACGGGCGTCGGTAAAACCGAGCTGACCAAGGCGCTGGCTGAGTTCATGTTCGACGATGACAGCGCGGTGCTGCGTCTCGATATGTCCGAATTCCAGGAGAAACACTCGGTCGCTCGCCTGATCGGCGCGCCTCCAGGATATGTCGGCTATGATGAAGGCGGCGTCCTGACCGAAGCTGTGCGGAGACGTCCGTATCAGGTTGTTCTGTTTGATGAGGTCGAGAAAGCGCATCCTGACCTGTTCAATACTTTGCTGCAGGTCCTCGATGATGGCCGTCTGACCGATGGTCAGGGGCGGACCGTCGATTTCAAGAACACTGTCATCATCATGACCTCCAATCTCGGCGCCGACGCGATTGCGAGCGGCGATGAAGGTGATCTTAGTCCGGCCCAGACAGAGGCTGTATCCGCCGCAATCCGCGCGCATTTCCGGCCGGAATTCATCAACCGGATCGACGAGACCGTCTTCTTCAAGCGCCTGGGTCGCAGCGAGATCGATCATATTGTCGACATTCAGATCGGCCGCCTCGAACGGCTCCTGAAGGATCGCAAGATGCAGATCGAGCTGGCAGATGGTGCAAGGCATTGGCTCGCAGACAAAGGATATGATCCGATCTATGGCGCGCGGCCTTTGAAGCGCGTGATTCAGAAAGAATTGCAGGATCCCCTCGCGCGCCTGCTATTGGAGGGACGCGTTCATGATGGCGAGACCATCAAGGTCGATGTCGATGGCGACAGCTTGACCATAAATGGTGTCCCGAACGACTTCGCCAAAGGAGCTGCGGCGCTGCACTAAGTCAGGGTGCGGGCGGTGCGACGGAGGCTGTGACGATGGCTTCAGCCGGGTCTTCGCGCGTCGCCCGGATCGCATCAATCCGGTCGCGCTCCACCTGGAAGACTTCGAAGATCTCCGGGTCCATAGCGAGTTTGCGCCCGGTCGGAAGTTTCAGGCGCATCGCGTCGACCGGTTTGCCATTCTTGTAGACTTCATAGTGCAAATGCGGACCGGTCGAGGCTCCGGTTGAGCCGACATAGCCGATGATTTGCCCCTGGCGCACAGATCGACCCGAGCGAATGCCGCGCCCATAGCGTGACATATGAGCGTAAGCCGTCTTGTAGCCCTTGGCATGCCGGATGCGAACATAGTGCCCGTAGCCGCCATATCGACTGGCGCGCTCGACCACGCCATTGCCTGCCGCATAGATCGGCGTGCCGGTTGGCGCTGCAAAATCGGTCCCTTTGTGGAGGCGCGTATACCCGCTGATGGGGTGACGCCGCTTACCAAACCGAGAAGACAGACGCGCCCCGTTGATTGGGGTTTTCATGAGAAACTTGGTGGAACTTTCGCCATTTGCCTGGAAATAGTCAGTGACTTTTTCGTCTGGCGTTGTGAAGCGATAGAAGGACTTGCTGACGGCTTTGCCGTTAAGAGCTGCGTAGAGGACATCGCCGCGGCGAATGACATTACCGCGTTCATCCATCAGCACATCAAAGACCATCTCGAACTCGTCACCCGGATGGACTTCACGCTGGAAGTCGAGATCATAGGCGAATACCTGCGCGAAATCGACGACCTGCTGGTCTTCGGCACCGAGCTTCTGGGCGTCCTGGTACAGGCTCGTCTCGATCGATCCTTTCACGACGTACGGGGTCGGGATGAGCTGCGATTCGAGCGCAAAGCCGCGATACTGACCATCCGGCATGCGCTTCGCCATGAGCCGGCGTCCGGGTTCGAGGTCAACGCTGAGCGCGTTAAGCGTGTCTCCGGAAACGTGGGCTTTCACCTCGAGGCCTGGCCGGACGCGTCGCGCATCCAACAAATCAGAACTGGTCAGGCTGTACAGTGCCTGGTGCCCATGATTGCCCGGCAGATCAAGGCGATTGACGAGGTCAGACAGAGTCTCGCGGCGCTTGAGCGTTGCAGGACGGACATCGAGTGCATCTCCGAGACCGAAATCTTCAGGGTCGACCGGCAGAGAGGCGAGGCTCGCGGTCACCACCTCTTCAGCGGGCTCGACCTCAGGCGTCTCGGTTTCAAGCTCCAGCGTCAGAACCGTCACCGACGACAATCCGATCAGAGCGCCGAGAGCGAAGAGACTGCGTGTGCCGGCTGACATCGATTTCAACATTTTGCTCAAACTCCTACAGACCATCGTCTCGAAAGTGAGGCTGCATCAACACGTTCCTGACGACGATCGTTCAAGAATTGTGCCGTTAAAGACTTAATAACCAGTTCTTTCCGCTGGCAAGATCTGATCGATTGGATCGAGATGTCTTTTCATTCATGATCAAGCCTGCGGCAATACGCGGACGCGGTCAGATGACGACCTTGCTGGACAGGTCCGCTGAGAAGTTTATCTCAACGACCATGCGA
>JANSXJ010000574.1 GCA_024743015.1 Hyphomonas sp.
GCTGTGCCGAGAATAACTTCGAGGATGGTTTGCGGTGTGTATCCTGCCTTCAGAAACGTCCCGATCTGATCCGCGGCGGGCCACCCACGGCTTTCGTTGACTATGATTGCGAACTGGCGCAGGGCCTCCAGCTTGCTGTCCGCGATGGGTGTATCATTCCGCAGCGCCATGATGACGTCCTCAGGAACCCCGCTCATCTGTGACAATGTTGTATGGGCGGCCATACAGTATTTGCAGCCGTTCAGCCGATTGTTGGTCATGAGGATGATCTGGCGCTCGGTTTCCGACAGATCTGTTTTGCCGAAAATGGCTGAAAGCGTTGTGTACCCCTCAAGGATGGCAGGGGCTTCGGCCATGGTGGCGTAGAGGTTGGGCACGAACCCATAGCCTTTCAGGGCGGCCTGGAGGATTGGTCTTGCGTCTGCGGGAGCGGATTCGATCGTGTGCGTAGGAAAGTCTTTCATTGTTTTGTCCTTGTTTCTGGATTGGTCAGTCAGGTGAGAAATCGTTTGTTTGGCAGCCCTGCCAAACTGTTGTGCCAGTGCGCGCGTCGCCTCTTTCGCTGCGATGACCGAACGGTCATGCCGTGCGTCCTTGAACTCTTGATATTCTATGGCAACGGTGTGAATGTTCGCGGCGTCGACGCCGAAGTAGTGAGCGCAAGCGGCAATGGCGGGGTCCAGTGCGTTCATGTGCGCCCGCGGCCCGCAGGGTTCAAATCCGAACTCGCCACGCGACGACAGCACGACCAGCTGCTTGTCCTTCAGGATCGGTTCGATCGGGTAATCGCCACGCGCCAGATCAAACGAGAAGGTTCGGCCGATCCGTGCAATGTGATCAATCCAGCCTTTCAACGCTGCGGGCATTCCGTAATTGTACATCGGAGCACCCATCACGATGATATCCGCAGCCACAACCTCGTCGATCAGCGCATCGGAAAGTGCCAGCCGGTCGGTCATCCAGTCTTCGCGTTCTTCGGGCGGGGTAAAGGCCGCGTGAATAAAGCGGTGATCGATTGCCGGAACCGGGTCCTGCCCGATATCGCGGGTAATCACCTTTGCGTCCGGATTGGTATTCAATAGTTCGGTCGTGAACAGCGTTGTCAGCATGCGCGTCAGGGACCGGTCTTGCTGTTGAGCGCTGGCGTCAATGCGAAGCAGGGTCGTCATGGTTTTCTCCTGTGGGTGGGGGCGATTTATTTCGCGCCGGTTGCCATGAAAGAGGCGGGCGACCCGGGCATCTGTGGGAGCCGCCCGCCATTTCCGAGATTCTGGATCAGAGATCGCTCACGGGGGAGTTCACGATACCGGGCCACTTGGCGTTGGCGCCCGCGATAACCGCCTCCGGATCTTCGCGGTATTTCGCCAGAATCGCGGCGTTCACGAAAAGATAGAGCTTCCCCTCGACGATATCCGCGTAGCGCACATCACCATCCAGCTTCTTGCCGACATAGACGCCAAAGGCACAGAAGCCTCCGAATTGAGGCAGGTAGCGTGTCGGGTTCGCTTCGAACGCCTGCTTTGCCGCTGCAGAGGCGAAGTAGTAGTCGATGCCGTCATGGCTCGCAGTCAGCGTGGCGTCACCGGTCAACGGCCCATGGTCGCCGAA